>DATBXH010000921.1:0-7452 GCA_036514375.1 Bacteroidales bacterium
AGGAGACACCATAACGTCATTTCATATTGCAAAGAATAAATTCCGATCCGTAAATGATCTTCAAATGCGTTTTTCAACCAACCAAAATGCAGGGAACGATCGAAATTACATATATCTTGACTTATCCGATCCTTCTGTAAAAGATTTACTTGGCTTGCCGCGAGGAACTTTTGCTAAAAAAAAGAGTATTAATCTTTTTGCAAGAACCTTTGTTGCTCCGGTTTCTACGATTAAGTTATTCATAGCATTATGTTTCCTCATTCCATTATTAATTTACGTTGGCAACAAAGCTAATTCTTATACGTCTGTTATTGAAAAGATGATAACGAACAGATGGCTGATGTTCAATGTAAAGGCTTTCATACTCAATAACATTATAATATTATGTATTCTACTTTTTACCGGATGCTTTAACGAACCAATACCTGCAAGCTTGTATTTTAGTCTTTTAATAATTGCAACCTTCCCCGCTAACCTGGTCTACTTGGTTGAAAACGTTTTTCTCAAAAAGAGGAATCTGTTTTGGCTAAGGCAATATCTTAGCATCGTTTCCATCATCGTCGGGCTATATTTTACTTATTTTCTGTTTTACAATGTAACTGACGGAATGCTCTCTAAAAAAGGAATTTATATTGAATATGTAATTTTGAGCGGCATTCTTGTTGAATTTATGCGATTAATCAACAATTACATTTCGTACCAAAAACTGGTTTCGTTAAGGGAAAAGGAATTTGAGATATTACGGTTAAACGAGTTAAAGACCCGATCGGACCTCAACGCATTGCAATCTAAAATAAACCCTCATTTCTTATACAACGCATTAAATTCCATAGCTGAATTATGTTGGAAAGACGCACAGAAAACAGAACGAATGGCATTATCGCTTTCAAAATTATTCAGATACAGCATTAATAAGGAAGAGAATGATTTTAGCAGCTTAAAAAAAGAAATAGAATTAGTAAGCTTATATTTGAGTATAGAGAAAGAGCGTTTTGGGGATCATTTGAACTATCAGTTTGAATACAGTAAGGATATTGAAGATATACTAATTCCGAAATTCATTCTGCAACCTTTAATTGAGAATGCTATAAAGCATGGAATAGCCAAAATGCCAAATGGCGGGTTCGTTAAACTAACCATAAAAAAGATAAAAAACGAAACGGAAATAAAAGCATATGACAACGGTCCTGATTTTCCTGTCAATTGGATATCAGGATACGGATTAAAAAGTATTTACGACAAATTGGATATTTTATATCCGAAGCGATATGCTATTGAATTATACAATGGTACAGAAAAAAATATTACCGTAATTTTAAAAGATGATGTTTAAATCCATTATCATAGATGATGAAGCTAACGCCCGAAGCAGGATTAAGCGCCTGCTTCTGAATTATACCAATATAATTGAAGTGATAGCTGAAGCTTCGAATGGGTTTCAAGCCCTCGAACAGATTGAATCTCTTAAGCCCGATCTTATATTTCTCGATATTCAAATGCCGGGCCTGGATGGTTTCGAATTGGTTAAGCGGTTAAAATTTTTACCCGTTATCGTTTTTACTACAGCTTATGACCAATACGCCCTAAAGGCTTTTGAAACCAATACCATCGATTATCTGGTAAAACCCATTGAAGCCGAACGGTTAGATATAACCATTCAAAAGCTGCAGAGGCTCAATAAAAACGAGCAGGAGGATAACATTCGAAAATTTATACAACTCGCTGAAAAGTTAAAACCGCAAAACGAATTAACATCGTTGTCCGTTAAGATTGGCGATAAAATACTACTAATCCGCTTAAGCGAAATTGTCTACTTTGAGGCCGACGAAAAATACGTAACCATTCAAACATATGAAAAAGGCAAATACATTACAGACCTTACCCTGAAAATCCTGGAAGATAAATTGCCCACCAACTTTGTAAGAGTGCAACGAGCCTTCATTGTCAATAAAAACTACGTTCTGGAACTTAACAAACAGTTTGGTGGCAAATACGTTATTGTTATGAACGACAAAGATCGCACCCGTATTCTAACTGGCACTACTTATAAAGAAAAACTCGTTAGTTATTTCGATCTGTAAATTTTTATCCTATGCTCATGCTGGTTTATCGGAAAAACAAATAGGTACATCGCTTTTTCGTTGTGTACCAGCTCCTTTGTTTGTTATTTCACCCTTATAAATAAATCTAAATTAAAAAGCATGAGAAAACTATATGTTTTAATCGTCATCGGTTGGTTAGTTATATATAACCACAACCAGGTAAAAGCCAATAATGTCCGTTGTGTGATGCAAACGCCGGCAGTTGAAATTGGCTTTCAAACTAATTTTATTGCACCGGACCTGCAAATAAAGCGCTTAACCGCTGTTTTAGTAAAAGACTCTATTCTGTTTACACTGGTATACTCGAGTCAAAAGGACAGACTCCTGGCATTTTTTAATCCTCCGGAGGGAGATGTAATTAAATACATTGATCGGACAGGTATCAAAAAGGCTGATACATTGTCCACCTTCTACATAGCAAAGAACCAATTTCAATCCGTAGTTAGTATCACCATGCGTTTTTCAACGAACGAAGATTCCGAAAAAGATCGGAATTTTATTTTTCTCGATATCCTCGAACCTTCAGTTAAAAACCTTCTTGGGATAAATAAAGATGCGAAATACGCCGCTTCCAATCCTCAACCCCGTCGCACAAATATTACTTCTTTTAAAAAATATCAGGATGTCCGTTGGTGCAACCTTACCGCCATTGAAGATACATTGACCTATGAAAAAATCTCTAAGCTGACTTATAATAAAGATTCAAAGTTCGGAAAACATACTACAGAAGCCGAAGAAATCATAGAACAAGGTAAAAATCCGGGTTTGGGGATAAGAGCAATTCACAAACAGGGGATTACCGGCAAAGGCATTACTATTGCTATCATTGACCAGAACTTACCGGGTAAACACCCAGAGTACAAAGGTAAAATAGCTAAATACAAAGATGTTGGCTGTAAACAACCCGAAAATAGTGGTAGCATGCATGGCCCGGGTGTTTTAAGTTTATTGGTTGGCGAAACCATCGGAACAGCTCCGGATGCTAAAATTTATTTTGCTGCTGCCCCTTCATGGACAAGAGATGCAAAGTACGAGGCTGATGCTCTGAATTGGGTAATAGAGGAAAACAGGCTTTTACCCAAAGGTGACAAAATCAGGGTTGTATCATGTTCGGGAGCACCTTCTGGCCCTGGTTCACCTTTTACAAAAAATAACAGCAATTGGGATGAAGCAGTAAAAACGGCAGAGCAGGAAGGAATAATTGTTTTAGACTGTACAAAAGATCATGGATTTATTGGGCCATGCTATTACGACCGTAACAACCCCGAGGATGTAAAACAATGCAAAGTTGGTTGGCCTGACAGACCAGTTAAAGACTCTTCGGTGTTCTCCACAACAAAGATTTTCGCTCCTTGCTCCAACAGAACAGTTGCGGAAGAATACAATGAGGGTACAAATTCATATCAATATTGTGGTAAGGCAGGATTGAGCTGGTCTATCCCCTATGTGGCAGGAGTGATGGCAATGGGCTGGCAAATAAAACCCAATATTAGCGGAACAGATATGGTAAGAATTCTCTTAAAAACAGCTACTACAAACTTTCAGGGGTATAAAATTGTAGATCCGGTAAAGTTTATAAACGAGCTCCAACAAATCAGATAAATCATACCTACTTAAAAGTATGCTCATTGAGCTTGCCGAAGAAGTATTCCACCAATTGGAAGTACCCATATCGGCAAGCTCAACAATCCATTTTGAGAAATCACTTCAGCTCCATACAAGGGTAGTTAGGTTAAATTTTTATACTTTTATACAAAACAAAATATACATAAGCTTTTGAATACCTATAAGGATTGCCCTTTGTCAGGAATCAGCCTTTTGAAAATAACATTTGACAAGATGAAATGAGCATTTTGCAAAAATAGGAGGTGAAATACAATTAAAGTACCTAGTGTTAAAAATATTACCACATGACAGACAACAACAAAACGAATCAGCTCCTGGAGAAACTGGAGATCCTTTTGCAACGACAGGAGGACTTTTCAAGAGAAATCAATCAGTTAAAGATTGAGATCGAGAGACTGAAAAGCATGGAAGTAAAACCAGCCGATAAGCCGGTTGTGGAGAAGGAAACACCATTAAGTGCGCCTCAATTCGAAGTCAAACAAGAAAAGGAAACTGCTCCTGTTCAAACGTTTCAGACGCAGAAAACAGAAAACCGATCAGCTTATCCAACACAGAAAGCCCCAGCAACACCAAAAATAAAGTCGGATATCGAAAAATTCATCGGCGAAAATCTCATCAATAAAATCGGCATTGTTATTTTGGTCATTGGTGTTTCTATTGGCGCAAAATATTCAATCGAACATAACCTCATCAGCCCGTTAACCCGGATTATCCTGGGTTATTTATTTGGCATCGGACTTTTGGGAACCGGGATGAAACTAAAGAAACGATATGAAACTTTTAGCGCTGTTTTGGTGAGCGGAGCCATGGCCATCATGTATTTCATTACGTATTCGGCATACAGTTTTTATAATCTGATACCTCAAATCCCGGCTTTTGCCTTGATGGTGATGTTTACGGCATTTACCGTTTTGGCTGCCATCACTTACAACATGCAGGTGATTGCACATATTGGTTTGGTAGGCGCTTATGCTGTACCATTTTTATTGAGTGAAGGTTCGTCCAAAGTGGCCATTCTCTTCAGCTATATCTCACTTATCAACTTAGGAATTCTTGTGATCTCCTTTAAAAGATACTGGAAACCGATTCTCTATTCCTCGTTTGGGTTGTCGTGGGTAATATTCCTATCCTGGTATGCCATAAACTATAATACCAGTAATTATTTTGGACTCGCCTTAATGTTTCTTACCATTTTCTTTACAACATTCTACTTGGCGTTTCTTGCATACAAACTGCTTCAGAAAGAAAAGTTTGAGGTGACCGATATTATGCTGCTGCTTGCCAATTCATTCCTGTTTTTTGGTATTGGGTATAATATTCTCGCCAGACATGATACCGGCATGCATCTTTTAGGGCTCTTTACGCTTTGCAATGCCATCGTTCATTTTATGGTGAGCACGATCATTTACAGGCAAAAGCTTGCTGACAGAAACCTGTTTTATCTGGTTACAGGTTTGGTTTTGGTTTTCATCACCATTGCCATTCCTGTGCAATTAAACGGGAACTGGGTAACGCTTTTATGGGCAGGAGAAGCTGCATTGCTGTTCTGGATCGGAAGGACTAAAAATGTTCCCTTTTACGAAATATTATCCCATCCCTTAATGCTCCTGGCATTCATCAGTATTATCCAAGACTGGGCAACGCTTTACAATACCTATTACTTCGAAGATCATGGAACGAAAATAGTACCTGTATTCAACATCAATTTTTTATCTTCTTTATTGTTTGTAGCGGCTTTCGGTTTCATCAATTACCTTAATTTCAATAAAAAATATACTTTGGCTATAAAAACAGGCAAGGGATATGTAACCATGGTTTCATACATCATTCCTGGTATTTTGCTCATTTCCATATATTACACGTTTCGTATGGAAATTGAAAACTATTGGCAGCAGTTATTCCAGAACTCCGGCATCTCCACTAAGACAGAAGAACAATACCATCAATATTGGAATTTCGATCTGTTAAAATTTAAAACGTTATGGATAATTAACTATTCCCTGCTTTTTGTTTCTGCGCTTTCGTGGGTTAATTTCAAAAAGATAAGAAACGCACCGCTTGGTGCGGTAAGTCTTGGGCTGTGTACGCTGGCTATCCTTATCTTTGTAACACAAGGTCTTTATGAATTAAGTGAGTTACGGGAATCCTATCTGGATCAAAACGGATCTCAATACTATCCTATCGGTGTATTTCACATCGGAATCCGGTATGTATCCTACCTGTTTGTTACGCTCACACTGATTACTTGTTACCATTATACCCGCCAGGACTTTATAAGGCAAAAATTCAATATGGGCATTGATTTTATGTTGCATATCGCAGTGTTATGGATTCTCAGCAGCGAATTAATCAACTGCCTGGACATGGCCCAATCAACCCAATCTTACAAACTTGGATTAAGCATTTTATGGGGTGTATATTCCTTGCTATTGATTGTTTTAGGGATCTGGAGAAAGAAGAAGTATTTGCGGATCGGCGCTATTGCATTGTTTGGAATCGCATTGATAAAGCTCTTCTTTTACGATCTGTCGCAACTTGACACCATTGCAAAAACCGTCGTGTTCATTTCTTTGGGAGTCCTTCTCCTGATCATTTCATTTCTATATCATAAATACAAACATTTTATTTCCAATGAAATTAAAGACTAGAATTGCAACTCTTCTGACTATTTTCGCGTGTTTCTCTTCTTATGGGCAGTTGAATCAATACAATTATAAGCGTGAAATAAAAGGTATCGTAAATCAATGGCACAAAATTGTCCTGCCGGATGATATTTTCAGTAAGGTTACTCCCGGTTTATCAGATATCCGGATTTATGGGTTCACGGCAAATCATGATACCATTGAGGCTCCGTATTTGTTAAAACAAACAAACGAAGATGTAAGGAGTCGCGAAGTCAGTTTCAAGACTCGCAATGTTTCCCATAATGCAAAAGGATATTATTTCACGTTTGAAATACCCACCCGTGAAACGATCAATAACATTAACCTGGATTTTAAACAACAGAATTTCGATTGGAAATTAAAACTTGAAGGAAGTCAAAACCAACAGGAATGGTTTACCATTGTTGATGACTACCGGATATTATCCATCGAGAATGCACAAACTGATTTTCAATTCACGAAAGTAACTTTCCCAATTTCCGGATATCATTTTTTCCGGGTCTGCATAGCAAGCAAAGAAAAACCAGACCTTTTGGAAGCCAAAATCTCGAAGCAGGAGATCATTGACGGAGTTTTTACGAACTACCCTGTCAGGAAAGTGAAAACACACCAGGATAAGCAAAACAAACGAACGGAAATCGACCTTGATCTGGGCATGCCTGTTCCAGTATGCTTCGTGAATATTGGTGTTAAAGATTCCTTTGACTTTTACCGGCCTTTTACCATTGAATATCTGGCCGATAGTTTCAAAACCGAACAGGGATGGCGATACAATTATAACACGCTGGCAAACGGAACGCTAAACTCATTCGAAAAAACCGGCATTAAATTCTCAAGTACCATCCTCCGAAAATTAAAGATCACCATTCACAACCTGGATAATCAACCGCTAACCATCGACAGTTTCGATATAAAAGGTTGCAGATATGAACTAATAGCCCGTTTTACACAACCGGCCGTTTACTATTTAGCTTACGGAAATAGTAAAGCTGACCATCCCAATTACGACATCGCACAATTCACTGAAAAAATACCCGTCACCTTGGCATCGCTGGAGTTGG
>DATBXH010000922.1:0-7527 GCA_036514375.1 Bacteroidales bacterium
TTTCAAAATATTGAATTTAAGCTAATAAATAAAAGACCTAATGAATTCGATTCCTAAAACTATAATCCAACTCGCTTTTTAGCTTCTTCCAGTATCGATATGGTGGCCGAAGCTCCTATGCGGGCTACCCCGGCATCTTTAAATTTGATAAATTCATCAAGTGAGCGAATTCCCCCGGCTGCTTTGATCTTTACTGAAGAACTGCAGTGTTTCTTAAACAGGGCAATGTCTTCGAGAGTAGCGCCAACGTAGGAATATTTACCATCATTGCCCTTTACAAACCCATATCCGGTGGATGTTTTCACATATTCGATGTTATGCTTGCTGCAAAGCTCGCAAAGCTTGATCTTATGCTCGGCTTTGGTTATGTAATCCGTCTCAAAAATAACCTTCAATATGGCTTTATATTTTTTGCAGCCGGCGTGAACAGCTTTTAACTCTGCATCAATGTAATCCCAGTCCTCCGAAAGAACCTTGCCGACATTAACTACCATATCCACTTCGGTAGCACCTTCTCTGCAAACATATTCAGTTTCGAATACTTTGGTGGAAATTGGGCTATTTCCTGCCGGAAACCCAATAACGGCGCATACTCCAACACCAGTTCCTTTAACTAATTGTGCAGCCATGGCTGTGTGATATGGTTTAACACAGACCGTAGCCGTCTGATATTTATTGGATATGGCACATTCTTTCCGTAAATCTTCATCGGTATAAGTAGGTTGAAGTATAGAATGATCGATCAGTTTCGAAAGTTCCAGTAAGCTTGTCATAATAAAATGATTTATTAATAGTTATATGTTAATATGTGCCGAAAATTCTATGTTGAATTTTCACATCTAAAGATAAACCATCTTTTGCTTTTTAATCGCTAATTTTACACGAAAACAATATGAACGACCTTTTCCTCGCCTTTGCCAAAAAAATTCAATCCATAGCCCAAATCGGGCTCGCTTATGCGGTCAATCCGTTCGACATTGAACGTTACCAGCAATTACGGCAGATAAGTTTCGAAATGCTGGAAGCTTTAAGCAACACACCGGTAGAAAAAATTACCCATCTTTTCGAAAACGAACACGGTTATCAGACTCCGAAAGTAGATGTTCGGGGAATCGTTTTCCGGGGCGACAAGATACTGATGGTGCAGGAGAAAATGGACAATTGCTGGACCCCTCCGGGAGGATTTGCCGATATCGGATTAACACCGAATGAAATCGCAGCAAAAGAAGTATGGGAAGAATCGGGGTTAAAGGTAAGGCCTCAGCGGTTGCTGGCTATTCTGGATAAAAACCACCACAATCATCCGCCTTCACCCTGGCACATTTATAAAATATTTATCCTTTGTGAAGAAATAGGCGGAGAATTAGCACCAAGTATAGAAACACTGGATGTAAGGTTTTTCAACCTCAACGAACTTCCTCCATTATCCGGAGGCCGCATTACCAAAGAGCAAATTCAGTTAATGTACGAATACAAAAACAATCCGCATAAACCAGCCATTTGCGATTAACCGGACAAGGTAAAATACGAAAGGCACAGGGCCACGAAACAATAAACTTTCGTATCCTGTGCCTTTGTCAATCTTATGTAACAGGTAAAACGAATTACCAGTTAAGAATTTTAAAGAAATCGTATTCTTCCGGATCCGGAACAAATTTCTTGGCTGCACGATAATCTTCCTTGGTGATATAGTGAAGATTATTGTGATACACAAGCTGTACCTTTTCCGATTCAATGTTCACCAAACGCGGTTTGATCTTACCGTTCTCATCCGATACATCTTTCAGATAGCAAGGCGCGATGCCACCGGTACGGTCGGTTGTAACCATACAACCGGTAATACCATTGCTGTAAAGCTTGTAAACACCTAATCCCAGACGGGTAGCGTATGATAAGTCGTAAGCAATCGGGCGGCAGCAACGAAGTTCGTAACCCATTTCGTTAGGACGACTCTTTACCTTAATGCTCAATTCTTTTAATTTTGTTTGCAATAAGATATTAAAGATATGAGCTTTACTTACGTTACCCAATTCAGGATGTCCGTGATCGTCATAAGTAAAATTGATACCTGTATCAATAATTTCCTGGTCGCTCATGAAATGGAACACCCCTTCGGAAATTATGGAAACTCCATAATCCAACCCTAAAATTCTCCGTTTAACAACAGAAGAAATCGTAAGCTGAGTGATCTTTTCGAAAGTGATCTTGGTTTTATTGAACATTTCCGGAATAATGATCATCGGGAAATGGCAAGCTGTGCCAATACCAAAAGCAAGGTGACCGGCTTCGCGTCCCATGGCAGACAGTACAAACCATGTACCGCTGGTACGGGCATCTTCATAAATGGTCGTAGCAATACGACAACCTTCTTCCTTGGCGGAGTGGTAACCAAATGTCGGGAACCCTTCAGGCAATGGCAAGTCGTTGTCAATAGTTTTGGGAACGTGAATATTCGAAACCTTCAGTTTATTTTTTGCCAAATATTGACTAAGCCTGTTGGCTGTTGAAGCAGTATCATCGCCACCAATAGTAACCAAAAGCTTTACATTATACTTCTCAAAGAATGTTGTTTTAAATTCATCATCCTTTGGTTTATACCTGCTCATGCGCAAAGCAGAACCTCCACGGGTATAAATTTTGTCAGCGTATTCAAAATCGAGATATTCAAATTCAGGTTCGTCGGCAAATAAACTCTTATAACCATTGTGGATTCCGATTACCTTAAACCCATAGTTTAAAAATACTTTTGTAACTGAGCTAATCACTGTGTTAATCCCTGGCGCCGGGCCTCCTGCACACAGTATAGCAATTGCGTCTTTCATATTGCTTTTACTTTAAGGAAGTTATTAAAAAAATAATAAATTAGTTTTAAATGTCCATAAAAGTAACCCTTTATTCGGATTTTGAAAAGAAAATTTACCTTTCTACAGCGAGGGTTTTTTGCAGTTTGATGTCTGCAGATGATGAGCCAACCAACAATTGTATATGATCCGCCTCAACCACAAACTTTTTGCTTGCTTCATCCCAGTAAGCCAAATCCTTTGCTTTTAACACCAGCACTATGTCTTTCTTTTCACCGGGTTTTAAGGTCACTCTGTTAAATGCTTTCAATTCCTCAAGGGGTCGCGATGCTTTTGAATCTAAATGTTTAACGTATAACTGCACCACCTCATCGCCTTCACACTTACCTGTATTTTCAAGTGAGACAATTATGTTTACCTCACCGTTAGCCTTAAGTTTTCCGCCATCTATGCGCAAATCGTTATATTTAAAAGACGTATAGCTTAATCCGTAACCAAACGGGTACAACGGTTCACCCTTAAAATACATGTAAGTTCGCCCATGGCGGATATTGTAATCCATCATGGGAGGTAATTGTTCCATCGATTTTGGCCAGGTCTGTATTAATCGGCCTCCGGGATTATAATCGCCAAAAAGCACATCAGCCAGGGCATTCCCTAATTCCATACTGCAATGGGTTAAATGAACAATGGCAGGAATATGTTCCTGTGACCAATTAATCGCATAGGGAAAATTACTGATGAGAACCATTACGGTGTGAGGATTCACAGCATAGACTTGTTTTACCAGTTCCTCCTGCTCAAGGTTGATGGACCGGCGGTCAACAGCTTCTTTACCATTGCTTGGAGTAGGGCATTCCGCCCAGCCGGCATCACAGGTAGGATGGTTTCCCACAACAACAATGGCAACATCGGCATCCCTGGCAATATTTAATGTAGAATCCAAAACATTTCCTCTGGCAAAACTTACCGAAACTGCAGTACCCACTTTATTCCTGATACCATCAAGCGGTGAAACGGTATAAGCCGGAGTGCCGCTATACCAATCCAGTAAAACCTTATCAGTCCAGGGGCCGATTACTGCAATCTTCTTCACTTTATTTTTATCGAGAGGCAACGCTTGGTTTGCATTCTTAAGCAATACGATAGACTTTTGGGTCACCAACTGTACCGCTTTTTTATTCCTCTCGGTAGTCCATGGATCGATCGTATCTTTAATACCAATCGAAGCATAGGGATTATCCTCCTTAGGATCGAGCATACCAAGCTTTATCATGACCCGGAAATTGCCTTTTATCGCTGAATCGATATCAGCCTCGGTAATATATTTGTGTTCCAGGGCATTTTTAATTCCTTCTCCATATGCTCTGTCAAGAAACTGGGTGATACCGGCCTTAATACATCCTGCTGCTGCACTACCAAGATCCGGATAATATTTATGTTTTGTCACTAAGAGACCAAAAGCCCCTCCGTCGGTGCAAATAATTCCGTTCACGCCCCATTGTTTCATGGTAACTTCTTTTAACACCGAGTTAACAGTACAGGGAATACCGTTATAAGCATTATAAGCTGCCATGTAGGCGTTGGAACCACCTTCTGTAATACCCTTATAAAAAGAATAGGAGTAATACTCATGGAATAACCGCTCATCGAAATTGGAAGAAGTACTGTCACGTCCATTTTCATTACTATTGGCAAGAAAATGTTTCATCAGCGAAGCTGTTTGCCAATATTTCCGATCATTCCCTTGTAATCCCCTGATGAAAGAAACAGCCAAAGTTCCATTAAACCATGCATCTTCGCCATAGCACTCTTCCGTACGGCCCCAGCGCGGGTCGCGACCGATATCTGCATTCGGCGCGCGAACTACCAGCCCACCCCGATGATACTTTTTGCTTTGAAACGCATATCGAACATCATACCCTTCAAGCTGACCTACCAGGTGAAGCATAGCAGTATCCCAGGTTTCAGCTAGACCATAAGCCTGTGGGAAAATAGTCGTGGGCATTGGTTCCCGCTGACCCCAGTTACTAGGTCCACCCTTGGCCAATCCGTGTAACCCCTCTACATGAGGTGTCCCCTGGATCCCTAACCGGGGAACACTCGGATTCGTGCTTAAACAGGCTATTTTCTCGTCCAATGTCATCAATGAAACAATGTTATTGATTCTTTCATCAACAGACATATTAGGGTTTTGAAAAGGGTATTGGGCCTGGGCCTCCAGTTCAATCTGGAAAAAAAGAATCACAGTTAAAAAAGAAAGTAATGTTTTCATTTGGTACATCTATTAATCATTCGTTGAATAAAAGTCTGAAAAAAGAATATCAAATTTTCAAAAATTATCGACAGCTGACCCAATTGAAATGATACCAAGGTAGGCACAGAATGTAAACCAATCAAAAATTACCAAAAACAAAAAGTCCTGAAACACCAATTATATAGCATTTCAGGACTTTTTCAAAGAGATTTAAAATTATCCCTGAAGAGCTTCGGCTCCGGCCACAATTTCCAAAATTTCATTGGTAATGGAGGCCTGTCGTGCCTTGTTGTATTGTAACCGCAAATCTTTAATTAATTCAGATGCATTATCCGTAGCCTTATGCATAGCTGTCATCCGTGCCCCATGTTCGGAAGCAATCGAATCAAGAAGAGCTTTATGCAACTGAGTCCTCAAAGAATTCGGTATAAGTTCGCGAATAATAAGTTCCTTTGAAGGTTCAAAGATAAAATCGTTTCGCACAGGTTTCAACTCTCCTTTTGCTGCCTTCTCTTTTGGCAATTTTGGGATAGGAAGAAACTGCTCGTTCGTTGTAATTTGTACGCCGGCATTTTTAAATTGATTGTAAACAATTTCAATCCGGTCATACGTTCCATCAAGGAACCCATTCATCATCATCTGAGCTGCCGGAGCGGTTTTCTCAAACGTTCCATGGTCAAGTAAATGATTGTAATTATCTGTAACAACGGCATAATTCTTCTTTGAGAAAAAATCGCTGGCCTTTCTTCCGATGGGCATGAAACGAACTTTTCCTTCTTCCAACTGGCGGCCATACTTTTCGCCGGCAATCTGCAAAGCAAGTTTAATGACATTCGCATTAAAAGCACCGCACAAACCCCTGTTTGATGTAATTACAACAATCAGAATCTTTTCTGCAAAACGTTCTCTTACATACGGATTATCATTGCCATCGTCATTTGAACTTAGCGTTGATAGAATCTCTTGCAACTTATTGGCATACGGACGCATCATCAGGATGGTATCCTGGGCCTTCTTCAACTTGGCAGCAGACACCATTTTCATGGCACTGGTGATCTGCCTCGTCGATGTTACCGATGCAATTCTTGTCCGTATTTCCTTCAAACTTCCCATAGGGTTAAAACTTATTTCTTGTACTTGGCGCTTATTTCAGCAACTGCCTGTTCCAGTACCTTTGTAATATCATCGTTGAACTGACCCTCCTTGAGTTGTTTCAGCACATCTTTGTGCTTCATTTCAAGATAGTCAAGATAATCAGTTTCGAACTCTTTTACCTTATTTACCGGAACATCACGCAGTAACGCCTTGGTTCCGCAATAAATAATGGCAATTTGTTTCTCTACGGTAAGCGGAGAATATTGTCCCTGCTTAAGAATTTCTACGTTCTTCGCACCCTTATCAAGCACTGCAAGTGTCGCAGCATCAAGGTCCGAGCCAAATTTAGAGAAAGCTTCAAGTTCACGGAACTGAGCCTGGTCAAGTTTCAGGGTTCCGGCAACCTTTTTCATTGATTTGATCTGAGCATTACCACCTACACGCGATACTGAAATACCAACGTTAATTGCAGGACGTACACCAGAGTTAAACAGGTTCGATTCCAGGAAAATCTGACCATCCGTAATCGAAATTACGTTGGTTGGAATATATGCTGAAACGTCACCAGCCTGTGTTTCGATAACCGGCAAAGCAGTCAGTGAGCCACCACCTTTTACCAAATGTTTGATACTCTGCGGAAGGTCATTCATCTGACGAGCAATTTCGTCTGATTCAATAATCTTGGACGCACGTTCCAACAATCTGGAGTGAAGGTAGAAAACGTCACCCGGATAAGCTTCACGTCCCGGTGGGCGACGAAGGAGCAATGAAACTTCACGGTATGATACGGCCTGTTTGGACAAGTCATCATAAACAACAAGTGCCGGACGGCCTGTATCCCTATAGAATTCTCCAATTGCAGCACCTGCGAAGGGAGCATAAAATTGAAATGCAGCAGGGTCCGACGCAGTAGCTGTAACAATTACGGTATAAGCCATAGCACCGTGACGTTCAAGTGTATTCACAATATTTGCAACAGTGGAACCTTTTTGTCCAACAGCTACATAAATACAATACACCGGTTGTCCCTTGTCGTAAAATTCTTTTTGATTAATAATCGTGTCGATGGCAATAGCGGTTTTACCTGTCTGACGGTCGCCAATGATAAGCTCACGCTGACCTCTTCCGATAGGAATCATTGCATCGATTGCTTTCAATCCGGTTTGCAGAGCCTCTTTTACCGGTTGCCTAAAAATAACACCAGGCGCCTTGCGTTCGAGTGGCATCTCATAAGTCTGACCCGTAATTGGACCTTTACCATCCACCGGCAGACCAATAGTATTAATAACCCTTCCAAGTAATCCCTCTCCTACCTGAATGGAAGCAATACGACGTGTACGTTTAACCGTATCGCCTTCTTTAATTGATTCCGAA
>DATBXH010000923.1:0-2410 GCA_036514375.1 Bacteroidales bacterium
AGTGTCGCCCAAAATGGTGGCGATATATGAATACTTAGTTTCGTAGGTTCGTTACCCCATATCCCGTCGCTGTTACTGGCTTTTACCCAAAATGTATAATCACCGCCTTTCAGGTTGGTATAAGT
Organism: Bacteroidales bacterium; assembly: GCA_036514375.1. GTDB lineage: Bacteria > Bacteroidota > Bacteroidia > Bacteroidales > JAAUTT01 > JAAUTT01. The sequence continues at coordinate 126 of DATBXH010000923.1, forward strand.
TACAAATCTTCTGGAAGCTGGTACAGTAACCCAATCCTGATCAACACCTTCCATCTTGTATTTATATTCTGCTTTTTCAGGAAGAAAGTAATCCAAAGCCGAGAATTCGAAGGAAAAGACATTTTCCTTATAAGACAGATCAATTTCGTGGGTTTCGTTAATTATTTTATTTAGGATGACTTTCTTATTGTTCCATAGGCCGATATTTACGGTGTTATTGTATATTTTAAAGTCGGTAAGCGCTACCTTGGGGAGGAAATTGTTATCTTTTATACTATCCGGATAAAAGAAATTCAATCCTTTGATTCCTCCGAAGTAAAGCTTATCTTCCTTATTCTTATAGGCAGCAGACCAGTAGAATTGGTTACTTTGCAAACCGTCTGTTATGAAAAAGTTTTTAAAATGATCCTGCCTGGGGTCAAAACGTGACAGACCGTTATCCGTGCTTAACCACAAAATTCCACTGTTGTCTTCCAAAATCGCATAGACGACATTATTGCACAAACCATTTGCCTGGGTATAATTTGTAAATCGCAGGTGGTTGTCCTGAGCAATATGGATTTTACTGATACCATTGCCATACGTACCTACCCAAATATCGCCGTTATGATCTTCACAAAGCGAAATGACGTAATTGCCAGGCAACGAATTTGGATTACCCGGTATATTAACAAAATGCTCGAAATCGGAATCTTTCTGTGTCCCTAGTAGTTTTGCGGCAGATACTCTGTAAAGGCCCAATCTCGTACCAACCCAGTAAATATCTCTTTTGTCTTTCAATATGCAACCTACCTCGGTGATTCTGTTCTTCCAGTTGGGATCACTGGCAATGTGCTGAAAATGGCCCTCTTTACCGGGAAAAAATAAATCGATTCCACCCAAGGTACCAACAAGTATGAACCCATTTTCATCCATCCAAAGCGATGATATAAAGCTGCTACAAATACTAGATGGGTTGGCTGGTTCGTTTATAAAATGCTTGAATGTGCCGGAGCCATTGGCCGATATCATTCTTTCCAGGCCACCACCCCAGGTTCCAATCCAGAGATTTTGCTTATTGTCGCGTAGAATTGATGTTATAAAATTACTATTGATACTATTTAAGTTGTGCGGTATGTTCCTGTAATGATGGAAAGTTTTAGTAGCTCTGTCAAACCTGTTTAAGCCTCCTCCTGCTGTGCCAATCCAAAGGACCTTTGGTTCTTCTAAAACCGAATTTATGGTATTGTTGCTTAAGCTATTATTGTCAGTTGGATGATTAGCAAAATATCCAAATTCTTTTTGTCTGATATTATACTTATTGATACCCCCTTTATCTGTTCCAATCCAGACATCACCTTGTCTGTCAGTAAAAATAGAATTTATAAATTCGTTGTTAAGACTATAATCGTCGTTCTGATTAACTGCAAATCTGTAAAATTTGCTGGTTCCTTTAATCCACCTGTCCATTCCCCCCAGAGTTCCGATCAACAGGTTGCCATCCAAATCCTCGGTGATTGCATTTACCGTGGAGTGCGAAATGCTGTTTGGATTGTCCTGGTTATAGAGAAATTGAGTAAATAATGCGGTTTTAGGATTGAGCCTGTTCAATCCGAATGCAGTGCCGACCCAGATATATCCATCTTTGTCTTCGTGGACTACTAATGCTGCATTTATTGAAATTGTTGTATTATCACCTGGTGTGTTTCTAAAAATTGTGAACTTCCCGGTATTTCTGTTTAATTTGCCAAGTCCCTGATTGGTAGCTACCCAGATATTACCAAGGTGATCCTCAATTATATTATTAACTTCATTGCCAGGTAGAGAACCCAAGTCGACCGGATTGTTCCTAAAGTGAGTAAACCGTAGTTTTTGAATGTTTCCTTTGTCCAAGGTAATTCTATCAAGCCCGCTATTGGCTGTACCTACCCAAATATACCCCTCGCGGTCGCAATAAACTGAATTAATTCTGTTGCTGGAAATACTATTTTTATTATTATCACTGTGAAATAGGTTAATAAACTGATTGGTGGGATAGTCGAGGATGTTTAAACCATTTTTTGTTCCTGCCCAAATATTACCGTTTTTATCCTCGCAAATGGCGTAAACAAAGTTATTAGACAGGCTTTTTCCCTGAATTTCGGATTTGTATGCAATGAAATTGTAACCGTCAAACCGGTTTAGTCCGTTCCAGGTACCAAACCACATAAACCCACGGCTATCCTGGAGGATACAGTCGACGGTATTTTGCGAAAGTCCCTGATCACTGGTTATATGCTGAATCCGAAGATTTATATCCTGTCCGG
>DATBXH010000924.1:0-3194 GCA_036514375.1 Bacteroidales bacterium
CTTTTTACTCTCGTCCTTCAGTCTGATGTGATGTCCATAACTATCCCAGTTACGGAGTGTACCTCCGGGAATACACTTTTGGGTAATATATTCGTCAACACCGGTGAAGGTTGGAATCTTATCAAATTCGATAACAGCCGAAAGGTTGCTTCCTTCACACATCTCTGCGAGATGCCCCAGCAACCCAAACCCAGTAACATCTGTCATGGCGGTAATGCCTTTAATCCTGGCAAAATCTTCTCCGATCATGTTCAGCTTCGACATCGATTCTGTAGCTACCAGAGCATGTTCTTCTTTCAGTTTGCCTTGTTTCTGTGCAGTAGTAAAGATACCTACTCCAAGGGGTTTTGTTACGTAAAGCCTGCATCCTTTGGTAGCTGTGTTATTCTTCTTTAATTGATCGATATTCACCTTCCCGGTCACTGCCAGTCCAAAAATAGGTTCGGGACTATCGATACTATGACCGCCTGCCAGAATAATACCTGCTTCTTTGCAAGCCTGACGACCACCATCGACCACCATTTGTGCTATTTCAGGCGAGATCTTATTAATTGGCCATCCTAACACGGCAATGGCAAACAAAGGTCTTCCGCCCATGGCATACACATCACTAATAGCATTCGTGGCTGCAATCTTCCCAAACGTGAATGGATCGTCAACAATAGGCATAAAGAAATCGGTCGTACTGATAATAGCTGTACCATCACCCATATCGTAAACGGCCGCATCGTCCCTGCTTTCATTACCAACCAGGAGCTTATTATCTACCACGGGATTAATGTTACTCTGCAAAATAGTGGTCAGTACCTTGGGCGAGATTTTGCACCCGCAACCTGCACCATGGCTATATTGAGTCAATTTTATATCGTTCATGTATCTGATATATTTTCAAAATTAATTTTGTGTTTTCCTGAGGATTTGTACTGTACCCAGGTATAACATAGATCTTATCAGGGCTTCGGAATCGCATTCCCTTCTTATAGGTCCTGTCATAATATGTAAGCGCAATGGAGGCCACCTCATAAAAATTCCCCTCATCAAGATATTGAAAAGCTTCTTTTGTTTTCAGTCCATCCAGCCGTTTGGAAATTTTCCGTATGGATTCGGCCAGGGACTCCTTGTCCGTTCCTGCATATTCGGCAACCAGATGCTTAGCACGTTCTTCTCTGGGTATATCGAGAAAATAAACGGGATTATTGCGCATCTGGTTGAAGAGATTCATTGGAATGTTCACACCGCCTATATTATGACTTTCATCTTCGAGCCAGATAGGTTTGGAATAATCCAGTTTCCGCCAAACGTCGAACAGGTTATTTTCAAACTGTTCCACGGTAGGCTGTTCTTTACCGACAATTGATCCAAATGCAGAGCCTTTATGTCCTGCCAGATCTTCAAGATCTACTGCCTGCCATCCCATATCCCGAAGACGGGCAATGATATGAGTCTTGCCACTGCCCGTATATCCGCCTACAATTCGCAAATTGAAAGGAATATTAAACGTATCCAGCACATAATGTCTGAAAGCTTTGTACCCGCCTGAAATTACCGAGACATCCGGAAACCCGTTGTCAAGCAAATGTTGTGCGAATGATTGGCTGCGCATCCCTCCCCGCCAGCAATGAACCACTACCCTCCCATCCGGAGCAACCTGTTTCGATTGCGAAATAAAACTATCAAGTTTAGGAGTTACATATTTGTATCCAAGATCCATGGCTTTCTCTCTCGATTGCTGCACATAAGTAATACCCACATGCGCCCGTTCCTCGTCGGAAAAAAGAGGAATGTTTACGACACCAGGTATATGCCCCCTCGCATATTCGGCTGGTGAACGAACATCGATCAAAGGCACATTTATTCTGTAGAAATCGCTAATATTTATTTCCGGAACCATGGCCGCAAAATTACTTCAATTTTTTAGAAAGTGATGAGCTAATAAAGTGATTAGATGAGTAGGTGATTAAGTGACTGAGTGAAGAGATAATTAGGTGTTTGGAGATAGATGCATTATATTTGAACCTGTAAAAACTAAAATAATTTGTATCTGATAAAATAAACCGAAATCAGCTATGTCAAAAGCAATGTTCTACAAAGTAATTACCGTTTCCCTTGCGCTTACGTTATTTTTATCTCCTTCCTTTTCCAGAAAAGTAGATGGCTATATCATTACAAACAACAACGATACCCTGTACGGAGAAGTAAGAATATCAAAATTTAATATCGCTCAGAATACCGTGTCCTTATCCTCCTATAATCTGGATGAACTTTACGACCATGTGTATTTCAAACCGTCACCAGGCAATATATTCAAAATATATTCACCCATGGAGATCGTAGAGTACGGATTTATACTGGATAACGTGCCCTTTCGATATATTGCAAAAGAAGTTAAAACAAGAATGGGATATACCAAACGTAAATTCTATTTACAGGTCGCTTACGGCGGCATCGATTTATTTGAAAATACCTCACCCATTGACAACCAGGACAAAAATCACAATACGACGATGTCTGTTACTGAATTTTTTATCCTTTGTCCGGACAATAATTTCGTCAGGGTAAGCCAGGATGATAAGGATGAACCTGTAACGGATTTCTTAATGAGATACCTGAAGCTCGATAAAGATATCCTGGATAAAGCAGCCAGAAACAAAACATTCAAGGACATTCAAGAAATTGCCAGGACGTACGACATGATCACAAACAACAACATGAAACCTCAACAATGATCTCCTGTTGATCTAATTCACACCGTTCAGTTTAATAATTTCCGGCCAACCGCTGGGTAACTGATAGGCTGAAACCCAAAAAGAGGAACCGTCAAACGCTATTCCGAAAATATGATAGCCCGATAGTTCGAAAGAAGCAATCGCTGATAGCGGTGAGGTTGTACATTTATGTATCTTCCCGTTGGAAGCAACATATAAATATCCTCCTGCCATAGCTAAACCTTCCCAACTGCCCTCCACTGCCATGCTTGTTGAAATCGTATTATTGGTTGTATTGTACTTATATAGTTTATTTTCGTTATTGCTGTAACACCACAGGAAGTTATTGTCTTTTGCAATACCATATATCCATGCCCCCATTGCAACACTTGCTGTTATCGTAGATCCGGTGGTCTTATTAATTCTTATAATACCTTCATACCCATCATTGCTGACCCACAGATCAGAGCCATCAGCTTCCACAGCCCA
>DATBXH010000925.1:0-3243 GCA_036514375.1 Bacteroidales bacterium
TGGAACAGGAGGACGAACATCCACAGGGCGAGTACGTTGTGAGTTATATGTTTCAAGGAAAGTTGGAAAATCATGGCAGGAGCCTGAAAAATTAAATGCTATGATTAATGAACCTTATTATACTGCCACTCAGCCTGCTATTGGTTATACATCCAAATCGAATCTGGAGGTTGTTTACTTCGTTTCTGACAGGCCAGGCGGGCGTGGAGGATTGGATATATGGTATACATATTACGATCCCCGAAAGAAAGATTATGTGCAGCCTCGTAATTGCGGATCAAAAATTAATACTTCCGGCGATGAGATGACTCCTTTTTATGATTTGGTCACCCGTCAGTTGTATTTTAGTTCCACAGGTCATCCGGGGCTGGGAGGTCTCGATATTTTCAAATCAATGGGTGAATTACGGAAATGGTATCCTGTTGAAAATGTTGGTTATCCTATAAATTCGAGTTACGACGATTTGTATTTTAACATTAGTAAAAACAGGGAAGATGGTTTTTTGGTTTCCAATCGCCCCAGCCCAAATAGTTTCAGAAATCCTACCTGCTGCGATGATATTTATCAGTATCGATGGACAGACTTCATTCGTGTCGCTGTTCAGGGTACCATTTATCCGGTTGAAGCTGAAAAAATGGGTAAAAATTTGGACCAGGCTCAGTTAATGGCGATGAAAAATACCATAAAGCCTTTGGATAAAGGTATTATTTCATTGTACATGATTGATAAAAAGACCAAGGAAAGGCTCTTTATCGCACGAGATACCACCAGGGAAGATGGTCATTACAATTTTGACCTGATACCCGACCGTGATTATAAGCTGGAGATGGAAGGTTTTCAGTATTTTAACGAACAGGTGAACATTTCAACGGATGGCGTTAATTTTACCTATACGATTGATATGCCTCCGATCTATGTAAATATCTTATCAGACAAGCCTATTGTTCTCAAGAACGTATATTACGAACTTGATAAGTCCGAGCTTTCTACACAAGCTAAGCAAGCGATTGATTCAACTTTATATGAGCTGATGCAAAAAGCCACGGATATTGTGGTTGAGGTTAGTGCCCATACTGATAGCATTGGTAATGTAGAATATAATAAGAAATTATCGCAGGAACGTGCTGATAATGTTGTGAAATATCTTGTTAGTAAAGGTATTAACAAGAAACGATTGATAGCAAAGGGATACGGATCTGAAAAACCGGTTGCTCCGAATACAAAACCTGATGGTACGGACAATCCGGAAGGCAGGGAAAAGAACCGTCGGTCAGAATTCAGGGTAATAGGAACATTGAGTTCGCAAGCTGAGGATGTTGATACTGAAGAAAATCCATAAATATGAACAAGAAGATATTTTTTATTAGCCTTATGGTATTGTCGGTTATTAGTAAAAATAACCTTTTGGGGCAGGTTGGTTGCGGTACGTACATATCCGATAGCCAGAAAAGTTTTGATAATATATCTATAACAGAAGGTAAATCCACTCAAAGCTTGCAGCAGGTAAACCGAACCTTATGCATTAATGTGTATGTGGTAAAAGAGCAAACCCCACCTTATTTTGATACAACAAAACTTACTACAGCTTTAAATGATCTTAACCAGTTTTTTAGCCCGATAGCTTTAAGTTTTACCCAATGTGTGATAAAACGTATTGATAATTTTCAGTTTGATAATCTTGACGCCAATGGAAATCAAAATAATCTGATTACTCTTTATTCCGAACCCAATGTCATAAACCTTTATTTGGTTTCGAATATTACAGATAAGAACGGGAATTCTTCCTATGGATATACTTTTATGCCCGGGGATACCGGTAAAAATTTTATTTTTATGGCAAAAGGTTACCTAAGCGGAATTAATTTAGCTCACCAAATAGGGCATTTCTTTAATCTCTATCATACCAATGAAACTTCTTTCGGAAATGAGTTGCCTGATGGAAGTAATTGTACAACTACCGGCGATCGTTGTTGTGACACACCGGCATCACCGGATCTGAGTCTTCCCTACATGGTTTCCAGTAATTGTACTTATATAGGTTCTTCGAGAGTGAATAATCAAATTTACAGTCCTTCCGTGAAGAACCTGATGGGATTAGGAACGGAATCCTGTAAATGCGTATTTTCGAGGACGCAGTTTCTTCGGATGATTTATGCTTTGAATAATTACCGGAGTTATCTACGTTAGCGTTTCATATCACTGCAAACTAACACAATCATCCGGCAGGCATTTGTGTTGCCGGCTTGACATGACTTATGGAAATACAAACAGGCGTTTTCCTTGTCGTTTAATTTATAATAAGCCATTCCTAAGTTAAACATCGTGTTTAGATTGTTTGCGGGGCTTAAATCCAATGATTTAAGAAAATCATCAACAGCCTCTTTATAATCTTCCAGCGCATATTCAGCCAAACCTCTTGTATGGTATGCTGTGGCACTTTTAGGGTCTAATTCGATAGCTTTATTTAAGTTCTCAACCGCCTTGTCAGTTTCTTCTGTGTTTAAATAAGCAATACCCAAGTTAAGAGAAATACCGAACGGATTAAAATGAGAATCCAACGATTCGGCTTTTTCATAATCCTGAAGTGCCTTGGAATATTTTTCTTTGGTCGTATTTAATATTCCGCGTGCATAATAAAATTCCGGATTTTTAGGTTGACGTTCAATAGCATCATCCAGAATTTTATAGGCATCTTTAGGATTACCCAACTGGTTAGCCACTTTTGCCCGTCCAACTGTTGCCATAGCAGGCGGATTTTCTTTTTGGAGGGCTTGATCATAATATTTTTGTGCATTTGAATAATCTTTAAGGTTAAAAAGAGCCTCTCCTTTAAGTGTCAGGGCTTTGCTACTGTTAGCATTATAACTGATAGCCAGTTCGGCGTCTTTCAATGCTTCTGCAAAATTTCCAAGGTTTATCTTGGCCTCAGCACGTCCGCAAAGTGCATCAACATTATTGGGCTTAATCGAAATTAATTGATTAAAATCCATAATTGCACCTTCAAAATTCCTGGTATTGAGCTTTTCGTAAGCAGCCTGAAGCAAAGGTTCCTGTTGGGACTTAGTACTAAAAGCAAATCCAAACAACAGCCCAAAATAAAGTAGAATTTTAATCATATTAAAGTATTTTCGAGGACGCAATCAATTGTTTAATGACATTAAATATAATGTAATTTTATCAAACTTAATCGCCGATAATTTTTACCAAAACTCTTTTCTTTCGTTTACCATCGAACTCTCCATA
>DATBXH010000926.1:0-3524 GCA_036514375.1 Bacteroidales bacterium
TTTCACAAATTGTACATGCGATAATTGTAAAAAGATTGATGAAGAAGAAGGGTCCCCTTCAGGCAGTATCATTTATTTTTTAAATAAACTGGCTGCCAGGTTTCCGGATAAAGAATTTTCGACACTGGCGTATCTTTATTCTATGAAGCCCCCGAAAAATATAAAACCATTGCCAAATGTAAATATTATGCTTTGCGACATTGATTGCAAAAGGGAAGTATCGTTAACGGAAAATGCTTCCGGCCGGGAATTTGTTAAAGCATTGGAGGGATGGTCCAAAATAACGAACAATATTTTCGTTTGGGACTATGGAATCAACTTCGACAATTATGTATCACCCTTTCCCAATTTTCATATTCTGCAGGACAATATCCGGCTTTTCAAAAAGTACCACGCCACGATGCACCATTCACAAATTGGAGGCCGTCTTGGAAGTGATTTCCCTGAATTGCGGGCATACATGGTCTCCAAATTAATGTGGAATCCTGAAGTCAATGCCGATTCATTGATGCAGACTTTCCTGAAAGGATACTACGGCCCGGCAGCACCCTATGTATATCAATACATTAAAATCATGGAAGGAGCTATCATTGCAAGTGGCGTTCCATTATGGATATACGATTCGCCGGTTTCTCATAAAAATGGGATGTTAAAACCGGCATTGATGAAAAGATACAATGCATTGTTTGATCAGGCAGAAGAAGCTGTTGCGAAAGATGAAACATTTTTAAAACGGGTCCGGCGCAGCCGCCTTCCTTTACAATATTCCGAACTTGAAATAGCCCGCACGGAAAGTCAAAAGGATTTGCAGGATATTGAGCAAAAACTGGATTTATTTGAAGCCCGCACAAAGGAATTCAATGTTCCAACGCTGAATGAAAGGGAAAATCCTCCGGCAGAATACTGTAAGCTTTACAGGGAGCGTTATATGCCACGAAAGATAAAGAGCCTGGCTGCAGGAGCTAAGGTCATTTATATCAATGGTCCTGAAAATAAATATAAACCTTTATGCGATACCGCACTGACCGACGGACTTTTTGGAGGTTCAACCTATGTGGAAAGCTGGGTGGGATGGGAAGGAAAAGACGGATCCTTCATCATTGATCTGGGCAAAGAAAAACAATTTTCTTCTGTTGAAACAGACTTTCTGCATCAGCTGGGAGCCTGGATATTATTACCTGTCAAAGTGGAGTATTCGTATTCATCGGATACTGTGAATTTTACTCCGTGGGGAACGAAGAATATAGCCGAGGACCGCTCTCTTCAGGTGAAATTTGTGGGCGTGAAACAGGAATCGGTCACTCCCATCAAGGCACGGTATATAAAGGTTGAAGTCACCGGGACTAAAGTATGTCCCCCCTGGCATTATGGGGTCGGACATCCGTCATGGTTCTTTATTGATGAAGTTACGGTGCTTTAATGTCCGAGGTAAAGGGTTATTAAGCTCGCACTGGAAAGGTTCCCCTGCTTTCAGCCAATGCAACAGTGCAAACTCGTTTCGGTAACCCATTTCCTTTGCCCCGCTATTCATTGTAGCATATGCTACCCCAATATTCGAGCGAAGTGAAAACTTCGCTCAGCGGCTTCGATCAGTTGGTTTATTAAGGTAGGGTGAGCTTAGAGAGTTAATGAATTATAACTTTCGTTAAATAAATTTGAAAATGTATGTTCTATTTCTAAATTTTATATACATTTGCGACCTGAAAAAATGTCCGAGGTTTAAACAATTAATCAGGAGGACGACCAATGCTGGAATTTACATTACATATCAAGAACGCCGGAACCGATACTCTCCGGTAACCGTTTGCCCGATCCAGGGGACGGATTGAAATCATTTTAATTCATTTTTATTACAAAATTGTTGCACATCTGTGCTTGTCACGACTGTCTTGTTCTGTCGTGGGAATAATGTTTGTGCAAAAATCTGCATCCTTTGCAGATCATATTAATTTTAATTATGGGAAGTAGTAAGATTAAGGCAAAAGACCTTAAATCAATAAACTATAAAAACGACCAGTCGCGAAGTCTGGCCATTAACATCATGACAAGGCATTTCAAGCATATCACCAGGGATGAAAAGTTGCGGTTATTGGGAGATGTGAAGGAAAATCCTGAAACATACCTTGAGCATGAAATACTGGGTCCTTTAGCTAAAAGCTTTTGCGACAAGGTTGAATTGAGAGACTTTGAATCATTCAATCTCCTCAAAGAATCCGGTGCATTAAATGTATTCGGTCAGAAACAAATTGAGCATAGTGCTATTCAACAAATGGAACTTGCCATGCAATTACCCATCAGTGTTCAGGGCGCTTTGATGCCGGATGCCCACACAGGATACGGATTACCAATTGGGGGAGTATTGGCAACCAGGAATGCAGTGATTCCTTATGGAGTCGGACTGGATATAGGTTGCCGAATGTCACTTGCCATTTGTGACCTGAAACCTGATTATTTAAAAAGATACGAATATCAGATTAAACAGGCTTTGAAAGAATATACACATTTCGGTATCAATGGGTGGCTCGAATTCGATCAGGAGCATGAAGTGCTGGACAGACCAGAGTTTCAGGAAACCGATCTTTTACGGAAGCTTCACCAGAAGGCTGTAAGACAGTTGGGAAGCTCAGGAACAGGCAATCACTTTGTGGAATTTGGATTGATAGAATTACCGGAAGGGAATGTCTTTCATCTTCCGGAGGGTGAATATATCGGGATATTGGCTCATTCAGGTTCCAGAGGCCTGGGTGCATCCATTGCTCAATATTATACGCAAGTGGCCATGAATACCTGCAAGTTGCCAAAGTATGCGCAGCAATTAGCATGGCTCGATTTAGGTTCGGAGCCCGGAATGGAATATTGGCGTGCCATGAACCTAGCAGGTGATTATGCCAAAGCCTGTCATGAAAGGATTCGGATTAATCTTTCTAAAGCTTTGGGAATTGAGATATTGATGACCATTGAGAACCACCACAATTTTGCCTGGAAGGAGACTTTACCGGATGGCAGGGAAGTGATTATCCATCGGAAGGGTGCTACACCGGCATCGATGGGTGAACCCGGGATAATTCCCGGCAACATGATTGCTCCCGGTTATATTATCACAGGCAAAGGTGAAGAGGCTTCGCTAAATTCAGCATCCCATGGCGCAGGACGAAAGATGTCGAGGAAAAAAGCCCGAGAAAGCATCACCAACAGCAGTTTAAAGAAGATGCTGCAGGGTAAGGGAGTTACACTCATAGGAGGAAGCCCCGAAGAATCGCCTTTGGCTTACAAAGACATTGATGAAGTAATGAACCATCAGAAAATGCTGGTAAACATTGAGGGTAGGTTTTACCCTAAAATAGTACGAATGCATAAAGAATAAAACAATGAACAACGAGATAATTATACAAATAACGTCAGGACGCGGCCCTGCGGAATGCTGCTGGGTTGTATCGCAGGTATTAAAAGCCATGATAAGTGAGGCTTCCGGAAAGAAAATAGATACTGAAATTGTTCAACGGAATGTAGCATCCGAGCCGGGC
>DATBXH010000927.1:0-7029 GCA_036514375.1 Bacteroidales bacterium
CCGTAACGTGTATAGGAAACAGTTCCGTCATCGGCGATAGATACGTCATAAACCGGCTTCACAATGCTCCGGCTTATCAGACTGGACGATGTAGAAGAAGTATTGACTTTAACGCTGGCATATAGTCCTGGCAACCACTGATTGAATTTGTATTTCAGATCAAGATTTGCCATCAGGTCTCTGCTGTTATCCAAAAGGTATCCCGAACCGGTTGTCTGCTGATAAAGATTAACCGTATAATCAGACGAGCCACCGTAAGAACCGTCAGGGTTGAGTACAGGATAAGCATTATTGGGAGTTGTATAAAGCTTACTGAGGACAGTGCTTGTTCCGGCCCCTGGTTGGTTGCCATCCTGAATACGTCCGAACAGTTGCAATCCTACCGTGAAATTCTTCGTAACATCAATGTCTACCGACGAATTGATCAGGTAGCGATTAAGACTCAAATTTGTATTATAATTAACATCGCTGGCCTCCTTAAACATCCCCTGCTGATTCAAATAACTAACAGACATTGAATAGCGTGCATTTTTGATACCTCCGCTGACGTTCAGGTTACATTTTGTCATGGGAGCATAATCCTTCAATATGGTATTATACCAGTTTACATCAGGATATTTATAAGGAGAAGATCCGCTCCGGAAACCATAGAAGTCCACATCACTATAAGCTCGTATTTTTCCGTCATTTTGCAGAGCCTCATTATAAAGATAGGCATATTGATATGAAGACAAGGGTGTGGGGGTTTTAAGCCTACTCTGTACACCTGATTCCACCGTAAAGGAAATGCGCGGAGGGCCTGCTACTCCCTTTTTGGTAATGACCTGCAATACTCCTCTTGAGCTCTTTTGACCAAGTAAAATCGTGGATAATGCATCTTTCAGCACTGTGATTGATTCGATATTTTCAGGATCAAGAGAATAAATATCCCTTTGAACTCCATCCACAATCGTAACCGGTGTCTGCCCCCTTAAGGAAATGTTCATCTCGGTGTTATCCGTGTTATTGGAAGTATATTTGGTTCCACTACTAGGTAACTGACCTGCCAAATCGTGATAGGTTATACCGGTGGTTAAAGCAGACCGGAAACCGCTTGTTTCCTCTGTATAAAATCCGGCCAACCTTCCTGTTAACGCATTCAGATATAAAGAAGTAGGCGTTGTCTGCAACTGTCTTGTGTACACGGATGCATTCGAACCTACTGCGTCTTTCTGATTTTTGCGGCTATATAATAATTCGGGATTGGCCTCTTTCTTCAAATAACTATCGTGCATCTTAACTATCATATTCGTGGTGTTTTCAACTACAACGACTCTGATGTCAAAATTTTTACAAATAAAAATCAGTTTCTGCCCTAAGGCTACCTCCGGCAAATTGAATGTACCATCATCTTTCGTGGTGTCCAATGTTTTTCCATCCTGGGCGCTAATTACCACATCCGCCAGAGGCTGACCATAATCACCGATCACTTTACCGGTATTCCCATTTTGAGCTGCATTGGTCAGGTTCTGTCCTCCGCCTGTTATATCCTGCGCATATACAGCAGAGATACCCAGGGACACTAAAACGATACCTACCATGCATCTTCTTATGCAGTGTTTCAACATATGAATCATTTTTAGATCAATTTATTAGTTTAAACTTATGCCCTGAAAAGTCTGCCTGTATATCAGTTGGGACATTTGAACGTATATTTACAAGGATCTGAGGTATTGCTGTAACCAACTTTTACAGTTCCGCTGGCATCCGTGAAATAGTATTCGATCTTTGCTAAGCTTTTGGTTTTATCAACGTTAAAAAATCCTCTGGGCCACAGGTCCAATCTGAACTTCTGCCCGCCAATGGAAGTAAATTTGGTCTTGGATGTTTGCTCGCATACATTTAGTTCTTCTCCGTCTGTAGTGATTGCTTTACCACAGAAATAAATATCTTCGGTATTACTTAATCCGGTGGTGAACATACTATTGTCGTATGTTATAGAGATAATGTCATTATCAAGGCTGCTGACAGGGGTTACTGTTGCAAGCTGGGGATTACAGTAATCGACCAGATCGCCTTCACCGTTCACTACTGCAAAGCAACTCGGTGTAAAATAAGACTTGTTATAGTCAGCATCCTGGCTCACTCCTTCCTGTGAAGTACCATAATAAAATCCCAACTTTACATACATATTTTCCGAGCTAACCTTGGACTTGATCACCACATCAAAATTAAAATCCTGATTATTATTCAGCGTGTATGCCTGTGCACTCTGAAAAACGACCCACTCAACATCGTCTACCAGGTTACCTCCTATTCCGTAGCGGTCCTTAAGGGCCTGAGGCCATTCTTTATTTCCATACTTTTCTGTTTGTCCTGCAGGTATCACTGATAAGGTTTCACCTCCTATGGGGCTTGTAAAACTCACTATCGTATTCTTTCCAGCATTCCAGCCCTTAGGGGCAAGAAACCCAATAATTAGTTTGGTGGTATAAGTACCACTTGTAATTCTGGGCTGAACCCCGCAATGCATGACAAAGGTGGCCGTATCATTCGCATTTACCTGACTGGGAACATCCACCCCGTTAAGCACCAGTGCGCATTGAATAAGAAAAATAATGACAGCCAGGCCCGAATAAAGAAGTATATTCTTTATATTAATCTTATATAATTTCTTCATGATATTCCCTTGATTATTCTTTTTCAAAATAATACACATATGAATTTTTGTTACACCCCAGCGTAATCGTCAGTTTAATCTGTCTTTTTCCATTTACAATGGGATATTCAAAACTTACTTTGTTCTCCGTAGTGGAGCCCGTTACCTGAAAGTTCAGAAAAAAAGGATATTGCGGATCATCAAAACGGTAGGTACCAGGTTCGGTGACAAAGAACGGAAACTGATCCTGCAATGTGTAGGTATTGTCCCCATTAAAAATGATTCTGAATTTACTGAGATCCATTCTGGAGGTCATATCTTCACTATTCCGGGTCAGTTCTACAATTTTCCATGTACCTGTGATTTCCTTATAGGATTCCGCAAATTTCGTCAGATCCTTTTTACAGGAAAAAAGGAAAAGGAAGGCAAGGCACAGACAGCCGTATAGATATTTTCTAACAGAAATGTTTTTCATAGTTATTTCTTTAAATTTTAAGAACTAATAACCCGGATTTTGTAGCAATTCCGGTGACTTGGAAACTTCCGATTCCGGTATCGGCCACAAGTACATATTATCGGTGAAGTTATGCTTTCTCACATCGAACGTTTTGCTTACCATACCTGATGAAGTCTTGGTCCATTCCGTCCCGTGAAGTGTCACATTATCTGTTTCAGGGGCAATCTTCCATCTTCTGACATCCCAGAACCGGTGGCCTTCAAATGCGAGTTCAACCCGTCTTTCACTTCGTATAATATCACGCATTTCAGACTGTGTTAAGCCAACAGCCAACGTGTATGGATTGAGTCCTGCCCTGCTCCGGATTGCTTCCACTGCATCGTAAACATTCTGGTCCGGCGCATCCAGATATTCATTTCTCGCTTCGGCATAATCCAGAAGGATCTCTGCATAACGGATCAAAGGCATACAGCGTTTTGTTACATACGCAAAATATATAGGGTCTACATCTTCGTCAACCATTTTAAAAGGATAATAACCGGTAAGGGTCCCCTTATGAGGAGCATCAAGTCCTGAAAAAACGTTGTTGGGATCGGTGGCATCAATATAGATATTGACGGCAATACGCTGCAGATCCGGATAACGCATGACCTTAGTCTGATCATGAATTATAGAATAATTAAATCGCGGATCGCGGTTACTGTAAGGATCATCCGGATTATAATTCGACGCCGGATCAGTTATCGGCAGTCCGTTCATCATCCCGAAAGCATTCGCCATTTCAAGATATGGGAAAGTAATGGGTGTTCCATTGGTTGAGGGAGGAAGCCAGATTCCTTCAAGATACTTGTTGTCTCCCTGCATCTTCGCAAAGATCAGTTCTGAGCTTTCGCGCAGCAGGAAAACTTCGTAAAATCCGTATCCCGGAGCTGTAGCATTATCCACATAAAGAGAGTACTTACCTGGATCTATTACTTCCTCTGCGGCATCCTGCGCCAGCTTCCAGCGTTCCTTGTCGTACGACGGATATCCTGTAATTGACTTCAATGGTTCGGTTGTTGCAATGCCTCCGCCGTTAAACAATGGACTGGCGGCATACAACAAAGTTCTTGCTTTTAATGCCTTGCAAGCAGCCTTATTAGCCCTTCCGTAATCATTGCCACTTTGTATCCAGGGCAGAACATTGGCTGCCGAATCACTCTCTGCAACAATATAGTTTACACATTCTTCAAAGGTGTTTCTGGATTGCGGAATAACATCCGATGATGTATATAGGGTGTCACCAACGAGCGGAACACCTCCGTAATGTTCAAGTAAAATAAAATAATACCATGCCCTTAAAAACCGGGCCTCTGCCTTCATCTTTTTTTTCAGGCCATCGGTAACAGGCACCTTCGACAAATGCTTCAGTAACATGTTTACAGCTCGGATTTCAGTGTACGGTGTCTGCCATGCATCCTTTGACACAATAGTGGAACTGACCGTACCCGTGGCAAACTGAATATAAGTGTTTCCAGCGCCCGATACGTATCCTTCTGCTTCATCGCATGCCGATTCAAGACCCGGGTAAGTAGTATAAATTGTGGAAAATCTGGTTGGACTGGAACTGAACCCGACATTGACATAAATACCATTCAAAAAATTCATGGCGTAAGTACTATCGGCAAATACAGTTTCCTCATTAAGATCGGTCGATTCCGTCTTATCCAGAAAGCTCTGCTTTTTACAGGACAGCAAAGATAAAATGGTACAACTCAAAAAAATTAATAAATAATAAGATCTCTTCATATAAAAACTTTTATGCGCGTGAAAGTTTAATGATTAAAACAGTCGTCATTTATCCGGGAGGGCTCCGCCTGAACTCATTTGTGTTAATCCGAAATACTCTGTAAAGTCACCTTCTTCATTTCCACAACTGGAATACGACACCGGATCATCATTCCCGGATTCTCTCTGATTCCATTTCTCTTAAGATGTGTTCATCATAGTAGTAGTGTAGTTAAAAACTCCATTATTGATTCTTAACATATAAGAGCAGGAAAAATCAAAATCCATCTATAAGTTAGAAAAAAAATTATTGATATTTTTATTCTAATGAATTTTGGAAAAATTACTTAAGCTGTTTTCGTTTCGATCAAGCTTTCTGCACAAGAATAATTAATCCGATAAGCTTGTAATTCTTTTGTAATATAACCGGAGCCCGAAAAATATTTAATGATAAGTAGTTAAAGATCTAGAAACAGTTATATGTCGGCAAGATACTGTAGGAAATACATCATCCGAATAATAACCTGCTCATGCGGCTATTTCGGATCCAATTTTTAGATTTATACTAATCCGTTCGGGAAGGTCGATGGGAGAGTCGCATATGTCATAGGCTACGAGGCAATCAGTGAGTACTTTGGTTCAAATTACTTTCACTTCGGCGATGATCAAAAATTCCAAACAGGCTCTTACTGGTTTTTCTAACTGTATCGTTATTTTACAATTATCTATCCTTTTCAAATAAAACGATCGAATCTTTATAAGCTTTATAATCAAAACTGCGGTAGTTTTTCATCATATCAAGAATTTGAAAAACATTATCGTTTTTAGTTGCAGAACCGGAAAAAATCTGTGCCTTTAAAAACTCCGAACTTATGCTTATCTTGACGTTAAAATTCCGTTCGAGCTGCTTCACAATAAAACTAAGACTATCTCTGTCAAAAAAATACTGGCCGTCCTTCCAACCGGAATAAAGAGCAGCGTCAACTTTCTGTACCTGAAATGTCTCTGATTTTTTATTGAAAGTTACCTGCTGATCAGGTTTTACCAAGATATCTTTATCTAAAACATCTGCATTCACTTTTGAGATACTGATAACACCCTCAAGTAAAGTTGTTGTAATGCGGCCTTCGTCAGGATACGCTTTGACATTAAAATGTGTTCCAAGTACCTTTACATTAATAGCACCTGTATTTACAACAAACGGGAGGTTTGGATTCTTAACCACTTCGAAATAAGCTTCCCCTTGTAACAGCACTTCTCGTATTTTTTTACCTGTAAACTTTGCAGGATATTTCAGACTAGAACCTGAGTTTAGGTTAACAGCCGTACCATCAGGTAATATAATTTTAGATTGTTTCCCAAAGGGAACCCTGTATTCAACCAACGCCCTGGTTTTGCTTACAAATGAGCTTTTGTAAACCCAAAAGCCAACACCCAACAGTAAAGCTACAGATGCAGCGGTAAGGTATCGCACTAATCTAATCTTTTTAGAACGTTGGTCAACAGCGACTTTATCCATTATTTTTTCAAAGACCTCCGTTTTAGCAGCCTTGATGTGTTCTATATCTCCTGTATAACCAATATGATTTAAAATCTCAATCTTTTTCCTATTATTGGGATTTTCATTGATCCATTTGTCGAATAGTTGCTTTTCTTCCAACGACGGGTCTTTATCCAAAACAGAAGAAATAACTTCCCATATATCTTGTTCCTTGTTTGCCATCTTTCTACTAGTTATTATTTAAGAGTAAAAAAAAAGGAATTATATCTATGTCCACAAGTCTTTTTTTTAAAAAAATTAAAAGAATACTGAAAGATACTTTTTTAAAGCTTCTCCTATTCTCTTTATTGCAGTTACCATCTGTGCATTTACTGTCTTCTCAGAAATAGAGAGGATATCAGCTATCTCCCTATATTTAAGCCCTTCTTCTTTTGCCATCAAAAAAATGAGCCGGCAACGCTCGGGCAATTCCTTAATAGATTTTGCAATTTCCTCCCGTAACTCTTCAGTAAGGACAATTTCCTCCGGATTATCAACATTAGCAACTATTCCGACAGGAATATCACTCAATGCCACATTGTTTTTTTGTGATGACTGGTTG
The DNA here is from genome assembly GCA_036514375.1 of Bacteroidales bacterium. Taxonomy (GTDB): domain Bacteria; phylum Bacteroidota; class Bacteroidia; order Bacteroidales; family JAAUTT01; genus JAAUTT01. The sequence goes on from DATBXH010000927.1 coordinate 6,965, forward strand.
AGATAATACAACGCCCTATGTCTGGTAGAAGTATAAAGATATGCTTCTATATTCTCAATTTGCAG
>DATBXH010000928.1:0-4742 GCA_036514375.1 Bacteroidales bacterium
GGGTCTTTGTCCACCACTGAAGGAGCATATTTAATGATCATATTTGCCTGGTTGATTACCTTGTAAAAACCGGCCCAACTGCAAATACTATTGGTGGGAACAATATCCCATCTGTTCATTCTGGAAAGGTCGTTGGTGGCAAACTGACCAACGGTAAGAGAATTGCCTCTGGCTTCACCCCAGTTCAATATTTCATCCAAACAACCCCGCAACTGGGAATAACCTCCGCCCAGTACTGCCTCCACCTGTTCCTTTGTCTGCCAATACCCGGTAGTGGTTTGACTATCCTCAGGTGAAAGACTTAGCCAATCATTGCAAGCACTAAATGCTACAGAGGTGAATAAAATACAATATATTATTATCTTTTTCATCGGATTATAAGTTAAAAATTCATGGTGAGGCCTACAGCATAATGCTTAGTCTTTGGTGTAGAAGCTTTATCAACGCTCAACATATAAATGTCGGAAGATAGACTAACTTCAGGATCCTGACCCGTATAATTTGTCCAGGTAAAAAGATCGTACCCAGTAGCCCAAATATTTAATCTGTCGATTCCTAATTTTTTTAGGAAATCTTTCGGTACAGTATAGGTTAAAGAAAGTGTCTTCAATCGTATAAAGGATCCGTCCTCTACAAATCGATCGGAGCCTAAGAAATTGTAACCGGTGCCATACAAAGCTCTGGGCACATTCGTGTTATCACCTTCATATCTCCATCTTCTAAGTACAGCTGTGCTTTGATTGTCGGCACCGCTCATATTTTCCATACTAATTCTGGTCTGATTGACAATTTTCTGACCATATCTTCCATGGAAGAATGCACTTAATGTGAGGTTTTTATAACGGATGTCAAAACCACCCCCTCCGGTTAACAGAGGCATTGCGTTCCCTAAATAAGAAATGTCGTATTGATCGATCACCCCATCGTGATTAAGATCCTGATATTTGGCATCTCCCGGATAAACCAGAGATGTTCCGTTTTTCATCACCACCGGATTCCCTAACATATCAAGTATCTTGTTACCAGCGGCATCTCTGGCATACGTTTCATCCACATTTTGGTATACACCTAAGCACTTGTAGCCATAGAACGAACCGATCGGGTTGCCCTGTACAATTTTATTGGCATACGCTCCATTCTTAAATGCATAATTCTCAAATAGCAGGTTTGCAGGAAGGTCTAAAACCTCGTTGACATTTCTGGAAATATTGAAATTAAGGCCTAAAGAGAAATCTTTACCATTAATAGGCCTGTAATTAAATACCAATTCCCAGCCTTTGTTAGTTACTTTCCCGGAATTGAAAAAAGCTACAGTACTATAACCTGACGAAGTTGGAATAGAATATTTCTTTTGTAATAGATCAGAAGTAGTCTTGTCATAAACATCGAAAGTCATATCAATCTTGTTGAACAAAGAAAGATCCAAACCAATGTTCGATTGGGTTATCTTTTCCCATTTAAGATTATCCAATTGAATACTAGAAGGGATGATAGCACTCATATCGATATAGTTGGTAGTTGGAGTAAGCGTACCCACATACGGATAAGATCCTGAAGGAGCGTTTCCACTCTGTCCCCAACTCAAACGAAATTTTCCTTCGTTCAGCCATTTCACATCTTTCAGGAATTGTTCGCCTTTAAAACGCCAGCCAGCACCAAAAGTAGCAAAGCCTCCCCAACGGTTATTTTTACCCATAGCCGAACTTGCTTCGGTACGATAACCTGCATCGAAAAGGTATTTTTCGTTGTAAGCATAGTGAGCATTCCCGAAGAAGGCCAGATCTCTTGTCATAGAACTTCCTGAACCCATACCCTGAATTAAAGCTCCTACCGTAGGATCGGACAGATAAACAGAACTATTCCCGCTAGTGGAACTGCTGTACGCATTGCTTTGGCCTTGATCTGTTTGAGCGATGGCAGCAATCACAAACTTATGCTTTTCGGCAATTGTCTTAGTAAAAATAAGTTTGTTCTGAGTAGTGATATATAAGTTGTCTGAGAGTGCATCAGAACTTGCATTATAATAGGTACTGTTGTAAAGGACTCCGGTCACCGATTGTGGCAGATACTTTCTGTTCTTTGAAGACCGCATATCAAATCCTATTATTCCGGAGTAGATCAAACTGGGAATAATTCTATATTCCAGAGAAAAATTCACCCGGGCATTACTCGCATACGAATTATTTACTGCCTCATGAACCATGGCTACCGGATTATAAATTCCATCTGTTTCGAAAGATCCCTGGAAATTCTGAAGAGGAGTAAAATATTGATTTGTGCGATTTCCATATACATCGATAACAAAAGGACTCATATTTGGCATCTTTTTCAATGCTGCAGCTCTGGGAGTTGAAACATCATCACCGGCGGCATCTTTTCCCGTCCAGTTGGAAGCCGTAGTACTTTGGTTATATGATAATTCGGCATTAACTTTTAATTTGTCTGAGAATTTATAGTTTACCGACATTAAAGAAGTTAAACGATCCAACGAAGTTCCGATTGTAGTACCCCGCTGGTTGGTATAGCCTAAGGAGATCCGGTACGTTGCTTTATCACCGCCCCCACTCATTGAAATAGAATTGTCCGTAGTATAACCGGTTTGTGAAATTTCGTTGATCCAGTTGGTGTTTTGATTGTATTCTCTGTAATAAACCCATGCAGGATCGAAGTTGATCTCCTCCGTATTGTACAGCAAAGTTGTATATTGAGAAGTTGCGTATCCAAGGTAATTAATTGTATTGTAAAGAGCATCCTGAATCATGCTAACGTACTGCTTTCCATCCAACATTGGAATGGTAGGAGGTTCCTTCTGATAATCGAATTTCGTGGAAAAAGAAAATTTAGTACTTCCTTTCACCCCTTGTTTGGTCCTGAACAACAATACTCCATTGGCACCTTTCGACCCCCAGATAGCAGTGGCTTCAGCATCTTTCAATACTTCGATCGATTCGATATCGTTGGGTTGAATATTAACCAACGCACCCAAATCTTCATCGGATGCAGTATTAAAGTTGAAGTCAGAAGAGATGGTGGTATTGTAAGGAATATCATCCACTACAATCAAAGGATCTGAATTAGCGGTCAAAGAGGATGTACCACGTATACGAATCGAGCTTTTTGAACCCGGATCACCACCCGATACAATATCTACATTAGCCAAACGACCCTGAAGTGCATTTTCAATGTCTGTTGCAGGAGCCGATTCCAATGCATTCATGTTAAATTTCTGAGAAGCTGAAACTTGTTCTTTAGAATTTACCCCAAGCGCATTGCTCTCTGTTTTCTTCGCGACAACCTCTACTGTTTCCAGTATGTGTGAATCGTCCTCCATTGTAAAATTAAGTGCCGATTGACCGTTAAATTGGATACTCTGGCTTTTATAGCCAATAAAAGAACAGGCAATCGAAATATTATTTTCAGACGGAACAACCAATCTGAAAAATCCGTTGATATCCGTAACTGTACCTGCGATGGTACGATTCTGAGCATTTTCAATATGGACATTGGCGCCAATAATTGGGTTTCCGTTCGAATCCAGAACCTTTCCGGTAATAACTTTACTTTGCCCATACACCTGAGAAATCATCAGCGACAGGAAAGCGATAATGATTAGTTTTAGTTTCATAATAATAGGATCATCTTTTAAATTATAATACCGAATCTATCGAATAAATAGCACCGTCTGCATATATCCTTGGGAATTGGCCAATTATATTGGCTGTATTTCCGTTGCTACTTACTTTTAAGCTAGCACCATCATCCGTTAAAGTGATAGACGAATATTGACTTCCGGAATACTGGGACGTAAATAGGTTCCCCTGGATACCAGATCCAATAAAAGGATAGTCACTTAAACCATTTATGGATATTGGTACAAAGTATTTTTTCAAGTATGTTACTAAATCAGAAGCAGCGGTAGGGATTAATCCTTTTGATTTTGCATCCAGGATCGCACTATTGCTAGGTGCAAAAAGAACAAAGTTGTCGCCTAACAAAAACGGAAGTTCGTTATTTGCAGTAAGCAATCCGGCACTATTCAAGAGTTTCGAAAATTCCGAAAAATTCTGTAAGTTACTCGTGACGGATGTAGCACCTGCAATCTGAGATTTGAAAGTAGATTGTTCTTTTAACAAACTGGCTTCTATTTCATAATCCTTTCCATTGGTGAAAGTGCCGGGAATCTCGGTAGCTTTATAGAATTGATTGTTATTATATGAAGAGGTGGAAGCCACACCTGCATCGGTTACATACAGGTAGCTGAAAGGATTTCTGGTACGATATACCTTAGTTCCGGAAATCTCCGTAACTTTTTCAGTCACTATATGGTTTAAAACATACAATCTTATAGAGTTAATACCCATAGCTACCAGAGCGCCATCCTGATTGGTAACCTGGATTTGTTCATCTCCAAACACTTTTGGATCGCCTTCGGTCCAATAAATATAGCTATCGCCATATATGGTATTTAAAATCACATCATCCGAAGGAATAAAAATGGTATTCTGGATAGCATCACTCATCAAAGGAGAAATCATACCGATTCTGTCCATCATATAGAGGAAAATTTTATAAGATGGTTTCTGAAGCAAGGGAACCGTTATACTCTTAAACATGTCGGGCACCACCACTTTGTTCAGGCCATAAAAAGCACCGTTCGAACATATCTTTTTGGAAACAACATCTACATTCGGATCGAATACGATTGGAGTTCCAAACGAACTTTTAATAGTGCCTTTGCTAAT
>DATBXH010000929.1:0-4361 GCA_036514375.1 Bacteroidales bacterium
TGATATTCCTTGATTAGATTACCAAAATCAGAATATCTGGTTTCGAGATGCTGATCCTCGTATTTTACAAAGGAAGCTTTAATGAATTTCTGAAAGGATTGGTCAATGTATTCCTTAATTGGGATTTTCTTAGCAGCCACAGGGTTTGCTTCGAGATATGCTTTGAAATCGGCACCAGTGAAATTTGTCTTCTGGATGGTAATCAACGGCTTTTCCAGAACTTTGCTGTCTATATTTATTTTCCCGTGATAAACTGTGCTGTCCGTTGCATAAAAAGGCGAAAGGCGATCGTTATAGATTTTATATACACTTTCCTTTTTTATTTTATTTATAAAGGCAGTGCTAATAATCTCGGCCCGTTCGTCGTTCATGATCCGGTTTTTGTAATCAGTCTTCACCTGATCGAATGATGGGACTCCGCGTTTATCGATAAGTTTAATGATATGCCATCCATAGGCAGTTTTTATAGGTTGCGAAACCTCACCTTTGGCTTTCAATGCAAAAGCTGCGGTTTCAAATTCCGGCACCATGCGTCCCGTACTAAACCAGGGAAGTTCGCCATCCTGTTCGGCCGAAGCCCGATCGTCCGATACTTCTCTTGCAAGCTTGCTAAAATCTTCACCATTTTTCACACGGGTATATAATTCATTAATTCTGGTTTTAGCTTTTATCCATGCGCTGTCCGGGGCATTCCGGGGTACTGCACACATGATATGGGCAACCTTGATTTCGCCAGGTGATGGTCTTCTATCATTCACCCTTATAATATGATATCCGTAATTCGTTCGTAATATGGGAGAAATATCTCCTACCTTTGTATTGTAGGCGCATCGCTCAAAAAGGTATGGAAAGCGAAAGGCCGAGAAATAGCCTAAGTTCCCTTTGTTCTGTTTGGCCGAGGGATCGGCGGAATATTCCACAGCGAGCTTCTCAAAGGACTGGCCAGCCAGAATCTTCTTACGGATATCGGCAATTTTTTTATAACAGGCCAGGGTGTCGGCTGCATTTGGGTTTTCCGGGAACAATATCAGAATATGACTTACATTGACATCCATAACCGTGTGGTCATAAGCTTCGTGCAAGAGACTGTCGGTAACCCGGGCATCTGTGAGGTAATTCTTGGCAAGCTGATCACGGTAACCTTTCAGTTCCTTTTTATACGATGCCAGCGTATCCAGCCCTTCATCCAGTGCTGCCGAAACTTTGAGCCGGAACTTTAAAAACAGATCGAAATACTCAGTTACCGTCTGTTTTTCTGCTGTGTTTAAATTATAATTCTTGTTGTAAATACGTTCAAACTCACCGGCCGTTACCGAACGGTTACCAATTGTCAATAATGTCTCGTTGGGAGAATACTGGGCTGAAATGTTAGCAGCGAAAAAACAAAAAATCGCAAAAAACACCTGTAATGGAATCTTTTTCATCGGATGAAAGGGTCTTTTTAAGTTATAAATGAAAGATGAAGATTATCGGCTATAATTCGGGGCTTCGCGGGTTATCGTAACATCGTGCGGATGGCTTTCGATGACACCTGACTGAGTAACCCTCACAAATTTGGCCTCGTGTAATTTCTGAATACTTTCTGATCCGCAATATCCCATACCTGCGCGTAACCCGCCAATAAGCTGATAAACAACTTCCGAAAGGGTTCCCTTATAAGGAACGCGGGCTTCAATGCCTTCCGGTACCAGTTTGGCAATATCATCCTCGTTGTCCTGGAAATATCTGTCCTTGGAACCTTTCTGCATGGCTTCGATGGAGCCCATGCCGCGGTATTGCTTGTATTTGCGGCCATTAAAGATAATTGTTTCGCCAGGCGATTCTTCGGTTCCGGCAAAAAGCGATCCGGCCATGATGGAGTAAGCACCGGCAGCCAAAGCTTTTACAATGTCGCCTGAGTAACGGATACCACCATCGGCAATTAACGGAATCTTCGCATCTTTTAACGCTTTGGAAACTTCATAGACAGCTGTTAATTGAGGAACACCAACGCCGGCAACCACTCGGGTAGTACAAATAGAACCGGGCCCGATACCAACCTTTACCGCATCGGCACCATTTTTAGCCAGAAGCTTGGCAGCATCGGCAGTGGCAATATTACCTACCACAATATCGATACCGGAATATAATTTCTTGGCTTTTTTAAGGGTTTCGTTTACGTCTTTGGTGTGACCATGGGCAGTATCGATGACAATAGCATCCACGTCGGCCTTGACAAGGGCATCGAGGCGTTCCATTACATCCTTGCTAACTCCCACGGCAGCGGCAACACGCAAACGGCCAAAATGATCCTTGCAAGAATTTGGCTGATCTTTGGCTTTGGTAATGTCCTTATACGTTATTAATCCTATGAGTTTGTTTTTTTCGTCAACCACCGGAAGTTTTTCAATTTTATATTTCTGAAGGATGGCAGCTGCACTTTCGAGGTTGGTTTCCTGTGTGGTAGTAATGATGTTTTTACTGGTCATGACCTCACTGATGGGACGCTGAAGGTTTTGTTCGAAACGCAGGTCGCGGTTGGTAACAATTCCCACAAGTTCGTGTCCTTCATTAACCACCGGTATACCTCCGATTTTGAATTCCTGCATCAGGTTAAGCGCATCGGCAACGGAACTGTCACGCTGAATGGTGATAGGATCATAGATCATTCCGTTTTCGGCGCGTTTTACCATTTTAACCTGGCGGGCCTGTTCCTGGATAGTCATATTTTTATGAATGACTCCAATACCACCAAGCCTTGCAATTGCAATGGCCATCATGGCTTCGGTTACCGTATCCATGGCAGCAGATACGACAGGAATATTCAGTGAAATGTTTCTCGAGAATTGTGTTGACAGCATCACATTGCGAGGTAAAACTTCGGAATATGCCGGCACCAGCAAAACATCGTCAAACGTTAGTCCTTCTCCTACCATTTTATCTTCCAGGAATGACATTTTAAAACGAATTTTGGTGTAAAATAAATTGCGGCAAATTACAAAAAATAAGCGTACAGAGGGCTAATTTTTTATTTTTTTGGACGTTAGGAAAGGGTTTCCATGATGACAACAAAAAAGATTAGCCATAAATGCACGAATGAGTAGCTGATTCATAGTTAATGGATTCCAGGTTTGATTACAAAAAGATAATTATCTGTAATTAAACCAGTTTCCGCAATAGAAAAATATAATTGCGGAACGGTTTAGAAAATCAATTCTTTCGCAAAAACCTCAAGATGATTTTCTAAATCGGGATTAACCCAACTAAAGCAAATAGTTCGCCTCTTTCATCGGCTCCTATTGCTAAATTTGGGATTAACGATTTATACTTTTTAAGAGTTTTAGTCGAAAATGGTTATAGAACCATTGAAAACCATACAAAAACTGAATTTTGTGATTTTGACCGGTAGGGTAAAATCTGGTTTAATTGTATTTTATGTAAATGCATCTTTGGAAAAGGTTCGGAAGAAACTTGCCTTACAATCAATGAATGATTCTCCGAAGAATTTGTTGTTAACTTAAAATATAACACTTATGAGAAGGCGGGATTTGTTTTCAGGAAGGATAACCAAACCGGTTTTACTGCTGCGAATTTTTAACCGAAGAATATTTTATGCGCAAGTTTTGTGACTTTAGTGTGTCTATGATGTAAATACTTTCAAAATATATTGGTTAGTGATGGCAGGCCGTCCTTTTGAATCAGCAATGAAACTTAAGGATGGCCTTTTCATTTGTGGTCATTCCTTCCGTTCGGTTGGGGATTAAAACTTAAATTAAAAAAAAGATAAAAAAATTTGGTTTGTATTTCAAACCTGATTAAGTTTGTATCGCAAACTAGTTTTGCTAACTAAACTTAATATTATGAAAACAATGCAATCAAATTCAGATGAGTTCGATGAAGTTCAATCGATTCAAGTGATTAAGGAAATGATTCAGGTTTCGCACAGGAAGCTGAAAAATGACGGTATCTTGTTTATAATTTGGGGCTGGATTAGTTTTATCACGTACCTGCTCGAATTTATTGTTCAAAATGTGCCGCATACCTATCAGATAACCTTAATAAAAGGATACACAACAACGGTACTTGCCATTGCGGGACTGGTGGTTACTGTCATCTATCTCTACAGGCAAAGCCGTAAAGCTACCACGTATATCGGGATCTCTTTACGGTATGTTTGGTTATCCATGTTTGCCGGCATGGTGCTGATTAACCTGATCCAGGCCAATGTGCTTCATAAAATAACCTTTGAGCTTCAGTTACCCATCTTTATGGTATTGATTTCAATTGCGATTGTGGTTACCGGAGGAATCATTCGTCACAAAATGGTTATTGCAGGAGGCATTGTCTTTGGCTTGCTGGCCTATCTTGCTTCGTTTTTTGCA
>DATBXH010000930.1:0-4514 GCA_036514375.1 Bacteroidales bacterium
TCCAGGCCAGAGACAGAGGGTCGCGCATTCTCACCGGTGTTGCATCGGCGTTGGGAGCTGTATTTGTAAACAATGGAAATAAAACCGAAACTGCTTTCGGGTACGCAACGTTGTATGGTGATGTGAATGGAGCCATGGCTCCCATTGCCGATTTGTACAAGATGGAAGTATACGATTTGGCAAGGTATATCAATCAGTTAAAAAAGAAAGAAATCATCCCTGCCACCATATTCTCCATCCCTGCATCGGCTGAATTGAGCGCCGATCAGAATGTTGACGAAGGGAAAGGAGATCCGATATATTACCCATACCACGACAAACTGGTCAGGGCATTTGTCGAATTTCGCCTCGATCCGGAAGACTTATTGAACTTTTATGCCGAAAATAAGCTGGGAGTTACCATTCATTGCGACCAACCGTTAATTGACAGGTATTTTACCGGAGCCTCTGCTTTTATCGCTGATCTGGAGCACAAATGGAAGCTTTATAAATTGAGCTATTTCAAACGAATCCAGGCTCCGCCTATCATTGCCGTAAGCAAACGTTCTTTTGGTTTCGATTTACGCGAGGCTCAGAATGGAGTTTACTTTACACAGGCGTATTTAAGGTTAAAAGAACGGTTGTTGACCAATAATAATTAGGTACTGGATATTTGTGAAGTTTTTACCCCATGAATTATTTTGATACCTTACAAAGAGATTGTCAACTTCATAAAAAAGTCCGAACCACAAAGCATGTAAGCTATCCAGCCCGCTTTGCAGTTCCTGATAATAAAATTGCATGGGAGGTTTCATTTCCGGAATACCACCCTGCCGAATTTAATGCGCCTATTGTCCTTGGTCTTCATACCCTCTGGGTCGACCCACAGGATATTAATAGAGTAACACTTGCATTTAAAAGCTTTGAGGGAAAAGTTAGGTTCAATAACAATGGAATTCCACTCAATCCATCTCATCCCTTCAACACAACCTCATGGTCTCCAGCCCATTGTTTCAGGTCGAGTTTCTTAATGGCTGCTGACATTAGCTCAGGAAACATGTCAGGAGTACATGCGAAAACAGGAATAGAGTTTTTTGCAAATTCAGATGCATTTCGTTGATCATAAGCCGGGCAACCGTCGTCGTTCAATGCCAGCAGGCATATAACCTGAACGCCTGATGCGGCGAGTTCCTTGGCTCTTCTGTGCATTTCTTCGACATTACCTCCTTCGTACAAATCGGTAATTAACACCAAAATGGTATCATCGGGTTTGGTAATCAATGTCTGGCAATATTGTAAGGCCAGATTAATATCCGTTCCACCGCCAAGCTGAACACCGAAGAGCAAATCTACCGGGTCCTTCAAATCTTCGGTAAGATCAGCCACCTGGGTATCGAACACGACCATTTTGGTTTTCACATTGGGCAAGGATGCCATTACGGCACCAAAGATTCCGGAATAAACCACCGAAGTACCCATAGATCCGCTCTGGTCGATACATAAAATAATATCTTTCAGCGATTTTTTGGACTTCCGTCCGTACCCTATTTTTTCTTCAGGAACAATGGTTTTATAATCCGGCAAGTAATGCTTTAAATTTTTTCGGATGGTAGCTTCCCAATTTATCTCGTTGTGCCGCGGGCGTCGGTTTCGGGTTGATTTATCCAAGGCCCCGTTAAGGGTCGAAATCGTTTTTTGTTCCAACCGGGCCATCAGCTCGTCGACTACTTTTTGAACTACCCTGCGTGCCGTATCTTTTGTTTTGGCAGGAATAAGCTTGCCTAATTCCATGAGTGTAGCAATAAGATGAACATCGGCCTCAGCTTTCTCAAGTATTTCAGGCTCAAAAATCATCTTTTTCTGTAATTCAGGATGTTTTAATGCATCGTTTTGCATCACATTTACTACCGAAACAGGAAAATATTTCCGGATATCACCCAGCCATCTGGCTATTCCCGGGTTTGAACCTTCCATCCCACCCTTTCCTTTTTCCTCTCCATAATGAAAAGATTTCGTCCGTTCAAATTCATACAGAGCGGTTAAAGAAGCATCGACCTGTGTCATTTCCGGAGAAAGGACAAAACCCGTTCCATCGGCTTCGTCGCCACCCAGGATTAACCTCCATTTTTCTAACTGAGTGTCGGTTTCTGAATATAAACTTTCATTTTCCATAACTACATTTATTTTAACCGATTCCGGCAAGTTGTTTAATCACGGGCAGGATGGCACGAGCCCGGTCCATTTCAAAATTCTCAGCTTCGGCAAATGTCCTTCTTGTTGATTCATCTGCTTTGCCTTTCTTTGCCTTAGTCCCAATCTGTTTTCGCTCTCCATACTCAAATTTCGAGAAAGTGCGACGCAACAATGGCAGGAGTTCCATAAACACATCTTCAGGCAACGAGGCTACCCAACTGTATAGAAGATTCCACAACCGGTTATCGTATATTAGAATCATACCATTGCCTTTCAAAAAACCTTCGAGCCACCATGCTACCTGATGAGGATCGTTGGCAACAGAAAGCGCAAATGAAACGCGGGTATCTGCCTCCTCGTCCGATAGTTGCTGAGCATCCAGTAACAGCCGGCATACACATCCGAGAATAATGGAATGCACTCCACTTTTATCAACCAACTTGTGAAGGGTATCGTTCCATTGACTTTGGAACTCAGCATCATCATAAATCCGGATCGCATTATTCAATTTGGAAATCAACCCAAACATTTGTATGGAGTTATCCTCATCTAACCCATAACAGGCATTGGGCAAACCAACAAACACTTTTACCAGCAATTGCCGGATAATGGTTTGCAAAATCGAAAGATCGGATTTTCGCACATTCCCATACCGGCCAACATCGATCAGGTTGGGAAGCGCATTCATCAAATCGATAATATCGGAGGATATGGATGACAATTCTATAATTTTTTCGAGGAGAGCATCCATGCTATTAAAAAGCTCGGAAGGAATACACGACTGAATTAACCCCGATACCTCAGCAATACTTTTGGTTAGTGCACATTTGCCAAGTACAACAGCATTCGCTGCGGTTTCGATTGTATTTCCCAGAAAGGCTTTATCGATCAATTCAATCATCATATCGGGCGACCATTCGGTAACCCACGATTCCTTAAATGTGCCTTTGGTTCTCGAAGTTGTGCGTTTAGACCAGGGAATTCCCAATATCTCCAATCGAAAAAACAATATACTACGCTGCAAATCAATTTCCTTTCGTAAATCAAGGTCGTATTGCTTTGAATCGGCAGTTAAACGCAATCGCAGTTTTTTTAGTTGTTGTTCAAAATCTTCCTGAAGCGGCACTTTAGGAAGATCTTCAGGTACTTTCCCCAACTTATTGCCAACAATTAATTCCTTTTTGATTAATTCCAGCAAAATACCGTCACCCATGCACATTACCGACAAGACGGCTTCATTCAGCTCATCCAGCGACACATAATACTTATTACGAATAGCGGCAAGGTTCCTGCACAGCACAAATGTCTCTATTACATGAGCCGTTGAAACATCCATTCCTTTATTTCGAAGCATCCTTGCAACCTTGGCAAGCCAGGAAATCTCAACACTTTTATTAGTCTTCCATTGATGCTCGTACCAGCCCGGGGAATATATGCCGGCGCCATAACCCGAAAACATCGAAAGCCTTGTGTTGGTCCATGGGATCCAGGTAGATGTAATTTTAATTTTCGATTTGATTAATTCCTTCAGTAGTTTAATATCAGTCTTTGAGGTTCCATCCAGATCAACCAGGGCCGGGGCATGCCAGGCACCGCAGATGACAGCTATTTGAGAAAACATTTCATTCTGAGCCTGCCGAATATACGCACGCATAAAGGCTTCCCGGTATTTGTTCTCGTCATCCAAATCTGATTTTATTCCATCCGCACGAAGAGCTTCCATTGCATGCATTACCCCTTGAAAATGTTCGTCCACATTACTTTTCATCTGTTCAAAATGGTATTCCCACCATTCTTCTCCGGTAGAAAAACCACTTACTTCGGCCAAATAGCTCAAAGGGTCCCTGGCTGATGTTTCTTGTGCTTGTTGGGATAATTGGGAGGTTCTTTTCCTTTCAAAACTAATGGAAGCAGGTAAATCAATAGTACGAACAGGAATGGAATTCTTATTGGCATACTGAATAGCTACCCATTCCGGTGAATACTCTGCAAATGGATAAAAAACTGACTCTTTGGGGTCATCCGTATTATAAACAAGGACTGCTGCCGGAGGAACCAGGTTGGTGGTTCCGACAAAGGACAGCACCTCTCCGATTTCCGGAGACCCTTCGACCAAGATGATGTCAGGCTTAAGGTTAGTAAGCTGAGCCTGCAGATTTTTCGCCGACCCGACCCCATGGTGTCTTATTCCCAGAACATGAACCTCCATGCTTATTCCGCTTTAAGTAATTGGTCGATATCAGACATCACTTCCGAGAAAAAAATTGCCGGCAATTCTTCCAGCTTCAATTTTTTATTTCGGTCTTTGCTATAAAAGCTGATATCATAAACAGTAGCCGGGG
>DATBXH010000931.1:0-5794 GCA_036514375.1 Bacteroidales bacterium
CCTTCCACGATAATGATTACAATATTAGGAACCGTGTCGCTTTGGCGGAAGAAATTTTTTAAAACATCTTTTGATTCATCCACATGAAGCAGTGGGTATTCCTTATCAACATAGTCACATTTGTGTAAGCTTTGATAAAAATCAATCTCTTTGGTTATATCTTCTTTGGATGATTCCGCAGTATTAATTTTTTTGGTTCTGAAAAGATATTTGTAACTATCAGCAATGAAGTATTGCAGCTTGTCAGATACCAGATAAAATTCCTGGATCTGTTCGTAATTTTTCATCACAGGAGCCGAAAACCGGATGAATAAAACGGAGCCAAGAGAAAGAATGGAAATAACCGCAATAACAGGAGTGGTCAGACGCAACTTGCTGAATGCTGCTTTTAAAAGTACGAGATATAGCGCAAGATAAATGAACACGGGAAGAACAGTCCAGTATCTGCCTGTAATAACTTCAACGACAGTAGCGAATGACTCGGCCGGATGACGGACAAACAATTCATGATCAAAGGGAACAAGCCGTTCGGAAAATACAAGTAAAAGTCCAAAGAAGCCAAAAATAACCAGAACGTTTATGATAATCATAAAAATTTTCCCGGCCTTCCTGCTAATCAGGTGAAATAGCAGGTATGGAAGAAAAAATACTGATATGTAAATAAGCCAGGTAACAATGTCAAAATACAGGGCTTTGGCGAACACTGTAGTCAGGCTGTGAGCTATGGCCAGTTTAATATCCGACGTAACATACTCATACACTCTGAAAAGCATGAAAACGGGGAGTAATGGCAGGGTTAACCTGAAATAATCAGTAAGAATGGTCTTGATTTTGTGCATTATCATCCTGAAGCGGAAGAATCAAAAAAGTGATGCAAAGTAAATTACTTTTATGACATGTTATGCCGAATGTGGCTTAAAAATCTTTAAAAACAATTATCTTCGGGTCGTTATTGGTTATAAAGATTATGTACATTACGGCTCTCATCATTTTTGTGGTAACCTACCTGGGAATTATTTTTACAAGTTTTCCAAAGTTAAATATAGACAGGCCGTCCGCGGCTTTTTTTGGAGCCATTGCTATGATTGTGTTTGGGGTAATGAGTTTTGAAGAAGCCGTTAAAGCAGTCGATTATAATACCATTGGCTTGCTGTTGGGAATGATGATTATTATAGCCACACTTCAGCTCGACGGTTTCTTCTCGCTGATTGCAGAGAAAGCAATTTCATATTCGCGGACGCCTTCGCGGTTGCTGGTAATTATTGTGTTTGTTACGGGAATAGCGAGTGCTTTCCTGGTAAACGATGCCGTGGTTCTGTTGTTCACGCCTGTTATTATTACCATTTGCAGAACATCACGGATTAATCCGCTTCCTTACCTGATGGCCGAAATATTGTCGTCAAACATTGGCAGCGTGATGACCATTACCGGAAACCCGCAAAACATGCTTATAGGCATTAGTTCGGACATCTCCTACGCAAACTTCATGTTGCATCTGCTGCCGGTATCCATACTCGGTTTATTGGTAACTGTCCGTGTGGTGAAATTTTTTTATCCTTCGGAGTTCAGGTATGGCGTAGTTATTTCGCCTCAGAAGCACGAGTTTGAATATCAATATGGATCGATGAAGTTTTCCATTCCTATTTTTATCGGGGTGATTGTCCTGTTTTTCCTGAGCAAGATTATCCATCTTTCTATCCCGGTGATAGCTCTTACCGGTGCTTCACTCATCCTGATCTTCGGCCGGATAAAACCTTCGCAGATTATTAAAAACGTCGACTGGGTTTTACTCCTGTTTTTTGCGTCGTTGTTTATTGTTGTTGAAGGTGCCGTAAAAGTGGGATTGATGAAGGGTTTGATCGAGTCCCGAGGTCTCTCCGCAAGTTTGGGAGGAATTACTGTTCTTCACGGAATAAGCCTTGTGGCTTCGCAGATCGTGAGCAATGTGCCGTTTACCGTAATGATGCTTCCGGTGATGAAACCGCTGGGTAGCGATTTATTATGGCTTAGTCTGGCCTCTGCGTCAACGCTTGCCGGTAATGCAACTATTATTGGAGCTATGGCCAATTTAATTGTTATCGAGTCAGCAGGTACACACGGTATTCATATCAAATTCTGGGAGTTTTTCAAAATAGGCATTGTTACCACGTTGCTGACGTTTGCAATTTCTATTTTGGTGTTGTGGGGGATGGCGATGATGTAATTGACAGAGAATTAATTATAATACCATTACGATCCGGTTGTTTCGAAATATGCGACCTCTATAAGGTTGTAAGGATGAGTGTCCTGTATCTTTCTATAATAGTGCTTCCTCTACAAGGATGGTTCCCCAGTTCACTGTAGTTTATAATCAGAGCATCGTTCGGCGTTGCATTTGCTCTTCCTTAACTTAAATATTCTTTCAATTAGTTCTGATCCAGACATTTTCATGTCTCTTTTTGATGACGTACATCTTACTTTTCGAAGACCAGCATCTTCGTGTTCCAAGATGTACATCTTCGGGCTCGAAGATGTACGTCTTCAAAATCCAAGACCAGCATCTTCGAAAAGTGACTTCCGCATCTTCTGAAAAATTATTCTTCCTCCCTGAAATACAACTGGTAATAATGCATGCCCGTTTTCTCGTCGTATCCTTTGGTAATAAACTCGCGGTTGCCATGAACATAGATGTGGAAATTCTTGTCGAGCTTGATGACGCTCTTGAAAACCTTGCTTTGTTTCTTCACTGCCGGCGCTGAGATCACGAATTCATCCTCTATTTCAAGGTCGTTGGCTGTTTCGTACTGCTTTTTATATTCTTTAAAGGATTCAATCACTTCGGGTTGTCTGATCACCTGGTTGGCAAATTCATCGAAGGTAAACTCTTCATTCTTCTTGAAATATGTAGCAGATTTGTTGAGAAAATCAGCCTGATCGGCCTTGGTGGTCTCAAACTCTTTGGGCACCTGTTCGAGTACAAAGGTTTTACACATGTCGAGGTAGCTCTTGGTTTGGTGATACTCGTCCTTGCGGGGTTTTACGGTGAGAAAATTATCGCGCCAATATTGGGCTTCGGCGTTTCTGTTCAAATTATCCACAATGGCCAGCAGGTAGCCTTTGTCCTGTTCCATATTAAAAATGAGGCATCCCTTATCGAGCTTATTCACATTAATGCCGTCGTCGTAACTGATGGTAAAGTTTTTACCGGAAGACTGCACTTTCAGGAATGTTTCCTTCGATTCGGATTTGAAAAGACCGATGGCATCAACAGTTTCGCCGTCGATGAAACAATTGGTAAAATAAGCCACATAAAGCTCTCCGGTTTTGATTTTCGGGTGAGTTGAAACCGAATAGAGATGATGGGCCAGATCCTGCGAATGTTCCGTAAATCCGGAAGGATCGCCGAATATGTTAGAGGCGAGCGCATATACTGCATTCAGGTTGATATCTTCATCGTTAGCCAGATGGTATAATTCGCCGGGCTTAAAAGGAGTAAGGAAATATCGCATCAAAAGTTCACGGGTTCTATCATCATTGAGCTGCATGGGGGTATTGGAGAGCTGTACTCCTTCTTCATCCGGATTAGACCCTATGTGATGCACAATCACCTGCTGTATGTTGATTTCGTTGAAGTTTAACATAATCCGTGTTTCTGGTTTTACGACCCGAAGGTAAAAACAAAACTGCGGATAAGCAATTTTGTAAAGGATACTCTTTGACTGGCATTCTGTTAGCTCAGAAAATCGACAGGAAATTTTGAACCGATTTCGTTTTGTTTTGTTTAACAGAAGTGAAATTATACAAGATTGAGTCCACTCAAAAAGAACTTTTCGGAGCAGTCCCAAGATTAACAATTACGAACTTCAGGGAAGATTAACAATGACTTTAAACCCCGTGATTGCAATGGTTAGGTTGTCGCGATTAAAAAGAGAAATTCATGGACGAAAATAAAGAGGATATCACCTGGATCAGGAAAGCTATATTTTCCTGGAAGACGGGTATTGGTTTAGTGATTTGCATTGTACTTATTTACCTGGCAACCATGCCGCTGTTGATAACACCGTTATTTGAATCGGAAGCCATTGTTTATGTACCACTGACTATTCCAAATCAGCAAATAAACCAGCAGGGCATTGGTTTTGCCGGAGATCACGAGGTAGATGCATACATTCAGATTCTCCGGTCGAATGCTCTTGCTGATAGCCTGATTCAACATTTTGGGCTAAATAAGAGGGCTGGAATTAATATGGCGGACTTGTATGCATCATTGGAATCGCATATAAAAATTGACAAGACAAGGTATAGCTCTGTTTCGATAAAAGTCAGGGACCGAAGCCCAGAGACAGCATCCGCTATGGCTAATGATATTATTGCGTTGGGAGAATCGATAAAATGTACGCTTTTTTTACCCAATAGGAGGGAGGCTATGCTTTATTCCAAAAGTTTGTATGACGAAAAGGCTGCCGAGGTGATATCACTGGAGAAAACCTTAGACTCTCTGGAAAGGAAGACCCCGCCGGAACTTCTGAAAAGGGATTTTAAATATGAAAAAATATTGACCACATATAGACTGGAACTGCAGGAAATGGTGTCGAGGAAGAATCAATATGAACATGCAAATAAAGATTTTGAAACCCCGTTGCCAAAAGCATACATCATATCGCAGGCTGTACCTATGGATCATCCGGTTTGGCCGAAAAGGGGGTTGATGTGTGTTCTTGGAGCTTTTGCTTACCTATTCATTGTTCTTATTACTGAAATTATCAAACGCGATGTACGCAAGAAACCTGCATAAAAGTCATTGGACTCTGCCTGTATTATTAGGATTGCCATTGATGGTTGCCCTTGGTATATGGTTTTCACTGAAAAGTACATTATTGTTTACTGGTGCTGTGCTGGTTGCCCTGGGTGGAATTTCATGGCTTGTCTCTTTCTTTGAGTTACAGTATCTCTTACTGTTAATCCTATCCGTTTTGCTACCCTTTTCAGTTGAAACGCAAATTACGGACGGACTAAATATCAATTTTCCGTCAGAGCCTATACTTGCTATTGCCATCTTTACCATGGGCTGGGACGTTTTACGAAAGCGCGGACTGTTGAATAAACTTTTTGATTACGAAACGTTGTGGGTATTGCCGTTCCTGTTATGTTTTATCGGTACTTCCTTTTTCTCAACCATACCATGGGTTTCTCTAAAGTTCTCAATTGTCAATATAACGTATGTAATGGTCTTTTTTGTGTGGCTAAAACACCTGTTACGGTCACGGCCGGACATATTCCCAAAGTTGATCATGCTGTATTCCATTTCACTTTTCGTTGTCTTACTGTTTTCGGTGATTCAGTTCCGACATCTTGGATGGATACCATCGACGATTCGGGGTATCTTTCAGCCTTTCTATAAGGATCATACGATTTTTGGAGCGACATCGGCCATGCTTACTTCCTTCTGGGTTGCTTCAGCATTTAGAGTTAAAACTTTAACCATTAAATTGTTCTTCTTATTCCTGGGGTTGGTGTTTGTGGGCGGTACAGTTTTAAGTACCAGTAGGGCTGCAGCCCTGAGCCTGGTTTTCTTTGTTTTTGTATTTATTTTACTTCAGATTCGCTTCCGGATAAGTCATTTGGTTATTGGTTTTGCCTGTATTTCATTGTTTTTGTTTGTTTTTCGTTCACCTGTTTATAATTTCCTGAAAGAAGACAAGTACATTTCCCATAAAGGACAGTTCGGATATGTGGAGCAGCTTGAATCATCAGCTAACATCAGCACTGACATTTCAAACAGGGAGCGTTTAAACCGCTGGACTGCCGGATTGGC
>DATBXH010000932.1:0-5205 GCA_036514375.1 Bacteroidales bacterium
AACCTGTTCGTACAGATAACGATTTCCGGTAACCTTATCGGAGCCCACCAAACCATACGAACCTCTTATTTTCAAGAGATCGACAAACCCAAACTTATTTTTGAAGAATGGCTCATTGGAAATATTGTATCCGATAGATACGGCCGGGAAAAATCCGAAACGTTTGTTGCTCTGAAAACGGTCCGATCCGTTATATCCGCCATTGAAATCGATCAGATAAGTCTGATTATAATCATATCCCACCTTAAACGTCAATCCCTGAAAATTCTGGGGTATCCAGTTGCTCGTGCTTTCGTAATCTACCCTTTCTTTGTACGATTCTCTGTTATACAACAGGAGTGAAGTAACATGACTCTTACCGAAGTTGTGGTCATAAGAAAAATATGTCTGAACATTAACCCTATTATTATATGCTCCATCTGTGGAGAATAGGGTATAGTTACCTTCTGTATATTTAGATCCATGCAGGGTGTAACTTCCTGTTTTGGGATTATAAAGGTAAGTCGGGGGATCATCCCGGGCCTCTGTTCTTGTATTCGCTTCCACACTGGCATAAGCAACTCTGCCGGAAAAAGACAGACCTTCCGTTAAAAAATCAAGTTTCTCAGTGCCTCCTAAAAGTACATTCATATCATTTCGCCTCTCAAGATCATAGCCCTTGGTAGCAAGACGGGCATTGATGGTGGGCAGCTGATCTTTGGTATCGCTGGCATATGCATAGGTGCCGTTGGGATTTAAAAATGGCGCTGAATACGGATGTATTTTGCTGAAATTGTATACCTCCGACACAACGTTACCAGCATGGGGTGAATTTACCTGACCAAAGCGTCCGGTAATGTCCAGCCGTAAACTAAGATTTTTTGAGGCCTGAACGTCGAGATTGGACCGGAAGTTAAATCTGTGGTAATAATAATTCGTATTTACGTTACTGCCGACACCATATATGTCGTCAAAATGCCTCACTGCCCCATCCTGTCTGAATGCCCCACCGGAAACGAAATATTTGATGGTCTTGTCTCCGCCTGAAATATCGATGTTGGCATTCTGCTGAAGCGAACTGGGTTTAAAGATTTTTTTATACCAATTAACATCCGGATGACCGTAAGGATCATCCCCTGTTCTGAAATGATCAAGATCCGCCTGGCTAAACGGTACTGTTAGTCCGTCATTCTGATAAGCCTCATTAACCAGCGTGGCAGTTTCATAGGAATTCAGAAAATTCAGCTTTTTCACAGGTGATTGAATCCCTGTTTCAAAGCGCAAATTGATCTTTGGTGTTCCTGTACTTCCTCTACGGGTGGTTACCACCAATACTCCATTGGCGCCTTTGATACCATATACAGCTGTGGTTGAGGCATCCTTCAGAATAGAGATGCTTTCTATCTCATTGACATTAATTTGGCTTAACTGCTCATACGTATATTCAATGTCGTCTACAATGATCAATGGCTGGTTACCGTCAGGATTTAAAGAACTTACGCCACGGATAAAAAAGTCCGACGCATCTTTTCCCGGCTGTCCTGACCGTTGCTGCGAAAAGAACCCTGGTATCTTACCGGATAACGCATTTTGGACATTCGATGTAGGTATCTCTTTTATTTCTGAAGCCTTTATGGCACTGACCGATCCGGTATTAGTGATCCTTTTGGTAGTACCGTAACCTACAACCACGATTTCATCCAGGCTCTGAAGGCTCGGCTGCATAATGATTTCCACATTATCACCATTCTTCTTTATCTTGTGCTCCATGGTTTCGTACCCGATAGAACTGAAAATCAACACACGTGAAGAATCCCTCAGTGTAACAACAAACCTACCATCCAAACTACTGATACCAAGGTTTGTACCTACCTGATCCCTGATCGCTACCCCGGGTAATGGCCCTCCCGCATCTTTTACAATCCCCGTCACCTTTGTCTGCGCTTTTGTTATACTGGGACACAGGGAGAGAATAAACAGAAAAATATATAAATATCTTTTCATAATTTCTTTATTTTAAATGATTACCATCCCGGATTTTGTACCATATTTTTATTCTTGACTACCTCGGAATAAGGAATCGGAGCAAAATACATTCGTGTTGTAAACTTCATTTTAAATACCGAATCTGCCTGATAGGAATAACTTCCTGATCCCAACTTATAGACGAGTTCTCCATGCAGAACTTTATTAAAGGTAGTGTCTGCCTCTTTCCACCTTCTGACGTCATAAAACCGGTGTTCCTCGAAGGCAAGTTCTTTTCGCCGTTCGTTATGAATAATGGTACGCATCTGTTGCTGGGTTAGATTAGCGGTAAGTTCATAAGGTATTAATCCGGCTCTTTGCCTGATAGCTTCAACAGCCTGATATACTTCATTGTCCGGAGCAGTCAGATATTCATTTCTTGCTTCCGCGTAATTGAGCAATATTTCCCCTAAGCGGAAATAAATATGATCATGGCTTGTATTCGCATAGGAGGTAGCATTTTCAAAATCGCCCATAAATTTTCTCAGATAATAACCTGTCCTGGTCTGTTGTTTTGTTCCGCCTGGCTTATCCAAACCGCCTTCGAATGTTTCAACCTGACGGCTAAGCCACGTAGTCCCGTTATAAAAGAAGGTCTTATAAAAACGGGGATCTCTGTTAACATAAGGTTGTGTTGGATCATAACCCGAGCCTGTTTCATTGATATCCTTACCATTCGCCATACCAAACGCATTAGCAAGTTCCTGCGTAGGACTTGTTCGTCCATTACCAGGAGAAAAACCCACCGGACCATTGGTTGTTTCTATATTGTAATTCTTGCCTCCCTGTTTGGCAAAGATTCGTTCTGTATTTAATTCAACAATAAATACATCTTTGAATGCAGGTGTCAGTTCGAATACATTCAGATCTATAACTGCTTTTGCAGCATCAGCTGCCAGCTTCCAGCGATCCACTGAATAATCCGTATAACCGGTAAAGCTATTGCCCTCCTCTATGTTTTTCCCATTATATAAAGGACTTGCCGCATACAACAATACTCTCGCTTTCAACGATAAAGCCGCTGCTTTGGTTGGTCTTTCAATATGGTTCGCATCGATCGGATCGGGACGCAGGCTGTCCTTTATCGCGTCACATTCGTCAACAATAAACTGAACGCAATCCCCAAACGAGTTCCTGGGAATATTCATATCGTCGTTAAGATTATAAACCTTGTCACCCAGCAAAGGAACACCTCCATACCGCTTTACAAGCTCAAAATAAAAGAAGGCTCTCAGAAATTTTGCTTCAGCTTTCCATACAGCATTGAAAGTAGTGCCGTTCGGCAGTTTACTCTTTAAAGGAACCCTGTCAATATTGGTGATAAAAATATTTGTTTGGCGGATAGCCGTATAATAGGTACTCCATTGATCATCCGGATAACTATCCGAGGTATACGTACCTGCGGCAAGTTGCTGTATTGAGGTATTCGTCGTATTCGAAGAAATGGCGTCATCTGAAGCTGCATCAAGGTAATCACCACCGAGCCTTGCATACATATCAGGAAAATGGGTATACGTATCAAGAAGAAACCGTTCGGCATTTGTCCCTGCCGAATCATTCTGATCAAATAATTGATCAAGCGTCTGCTGTTCAATAGGTACATCTTCAAGTGTACTTTTACACGATACGATCAATAGGGCAATCACAGCAATACCCAATAATTTATAACAAAATTTTTTCATTGTTCGTCTTTTAAAGTCTTAAAACTTAATATTTACACCCATATTGATAATCCGCTGTATCGGATAAGAGGTTGAACTATGGACTTCCGGATCCAATCTGTCGTAAGGCGTATGCGTGAACAGATTCTGCGCATTGGCAAATATCCTGACCCCTCCCAACTTCGCTTTTGGATTTTTCAAGGAGAATGTTAAGCCGATATCCACGTTCTTTACTCTGAAGTATTCGCCCGAACGTGTCCAATAGCTCGAATTATTCAGGTAAGGCGTATTGTTAGCATTAAAACCAACGGTTAGTCTTGGATAGGTAGCCGTAGCTGCTGTTTCCGGAGTCCATCTCCCAATGAGATAATCATATCCCTGATCCTTGCCTCCGCTACCAAAAGAATAATCAGTCTGCTGATAGGTCCTGTTTTTTACACCCTGCAATAAAACACTTCCGTCAATACCTTCAAAATTGAGCCCTAATACATTCCAGTTAATCCCCTTAAAGCTAAAACCGATCGTGGTTCCGTAGTAAATGATTGGCTTGGTATTTCCAATGGCTGTTTGATCAAACCTGTCAATCACTCCGTCTTTATTCAGATCTACCAGTTTAACATCTCCGGGATAAACCTTTGTCCCGGCAAGTAAAGGGGCATTGTTTGCTTCTTCCTGGGTTTGAATCAAGCCGTTGGCCAAATAACCGAACGTTTGTCCCACAGGCATTCCTGTGTGTTTATTCCAATCATATTTTTGCTCCAGCTCATCCATAAACAATACCTCAGTCTTCATGCGTGAGGCATTCCCTGTGATGTAGTAATTAAAATTGCCGATATGATTTTGATATGTAATCGTTAGTTCCTGACCTGTATACAGATTCTTACCTATATTTTCGTTCGGATAAGTAAAACCAAGCAATGCAACGGAAGATCCTCGTTGTTGCAATAGGTCATAGTAAATATCTCGATAATAATCTGCTGTTACTGTCAGATGCGATTGAAATAAAGCCATGTCAATACCGGCATCAAATTTATGAGCCTTCTCCCATGTTGCAGTGGTATTTGCAAGTGTTTGTTCAACAATTCCTGATGTGTAGGAATCTCCAGTACCAGTTTGATATGTATTGTTTCCATCCTGTCCAAAAGCACTTCTCCAGGTAAAATATCCCAAACTATTCTCGTTACTGTTCCCTGTTTCACCGTAAGTACCCCGTATTTTTAACAGATCAATCCACTTCACGGCATTCTTCATAAAGGGCTCTTCACTTATGGTCCAGCCAAGCCCGCCGGCATAAAACATGCCATATTGCTTACCTGGTTCAAAACGGTCAAACCCGCCATAATCAAGAGCTATTTCGGCTGAATATCTTTGCCTGAAGTTATAATTTGCGGTTGCCGCAAAATTGGTATACGTCTCAGGCAAATCGAACTGATACGTCGACCGCTGCTGATCTGCAAAAAGCATGACACCAAACTTGTGTTTATCATTTCCATAATCATATCCAACGGCTCCCTGGGCATAAAATTGCTGGACCGTAGAA
>DATBXH010000933.1:0-5326 GCA_036514375.1 Bacteroidales bacterium
AGAATGCAAAGAAATGCGATGGGAAAATATATTTTCTTCATATAATACACGGAATTAAATTGTTTTTATATGATAATAAAGGTGGCCAAAATTATTGATTGGTGAACGTAAAGAATGTGCCCAAGTGCAGGTTAAAAATAAATTAATTGCAACAGTTATTATTTATCTTGAAGTAACAACTTATAATCCCTGGGTAACATGCTACCTTTTCAAAGGTCCTGATAAACGGCCAATGATTACATAGTCTTTAGCTTTTTTTAAAATCAAAGGAGCTGCCCTTGAGGACAGCTCCATAAAATCAACTACTGAATTACTAAACATCAAAATACAACTAAACTACTACTACTGATTAACTTAAATCTTCTAAATTATTGTGTTAGGATTACGATCCAGTTTACTCTGTGATACATTAAGAGTTACACACTGGTATCCTTTCCAACACGATTTATGTTGCTTAAAGCATGGTCACTTATTATTTGTAAGCGTCATTTTGATCGCATAATTTGTTTTTCAATAATTCTTCCGTAGGAATCGGCATGTCCATCTTTGCAGGAACGTAGTTAAAGGAACGGTAAGTTGGCCAGGAGTTTGTCACCAGAGATACAGGGAGAGTGTTATTTGGATAACCCACTCCTTGAGAAGAAGTAAAATCTTTATCAGTTTTTACTTGGGAAATGATTGAAAACCTCTGAGACCTTAAGGCATTAAGCTAATTGCTTTTTCAAGTTGAATATCTCTGCCATTGATGATCGAATTTTCATCATAATGAAGTATAATATCGGGAGGAAATCCCTTACCTTCATAGATATTACCATCCATGTATTTGAATTTGCATGAAGCAGTAGTTACATTAAGAAAACCATCAATTTGAAATTGTCCGGCATTATATACCTCGGTCTTAACTAATGGACCCGTCGCTCCCCATGTATTTTCTCCGATAAAAGTGCATTTGGGAAAGACTTTAAAGGCCATTAGAACTGCTTCTGCTAATGAAGCTGTATACATATCCGCTAGTACTACAATGGGAAGATCTATTTTTTTCCCATCAGGTTCAGGGTTTGCATAAGCGTTTATCCACGGTGTAAAATCAAGCCTCCCATTACCACTTTTTGTCTGAGTGTACCCAAAATGTAACGGAAAATTTATAAAATGACCAACAAAAAAATTTAAGTCGCCTAAATCTCCACCTTGATTTCCTCGCAAATCAATTATTATTCCTTGAATATTATCCGATAAATTTAATAGCTTACTGAAGAAAAAATGTATTGTCTTTTGAACCGGATTAGTTGTACTTGAATGATATGTTTTGTACAATGCAAATTCAGTACACGAAAAAAACAAAAAACGATTTTCAATGGTACCACATAGTACCGTTATTGGATTATTAGAATTGGAATAAGTTGTACCTATTTGGTAACCATAATCTAAGTAACTTGTATCAATTCCATAATAATAAAAATGCTGATGAAAGTCAGGACGTTTTTGCTTTTGAATAAATGAAGGGGAAATAACGTAATTTGGAATGAGCAAATCACTAAAAATAATATTGTAATGACAATCTTTCAACCCTTTTGTCATTTCCTGAAAATATTGAACGGCCAGATACTTATCATTGGTCCGCTTTATATCAAGTTTAGCAAATAAAGGTTTATAACCATTGTACATTCTATCCCAATTTGTAGTATCAATATCCCAGTATACATAATTTGTATTCATTTTATTCCAGAAAACATCGAATAGTTCAGTAGAATTTGATGGTGAATCTGGAATTACCAATCCACTCTTTTGGCAAGAAGAGAAAAATAAAACAATGGGGATAATGAGGCAGGTAACCTGGGTAAAGTATTTATTTGGCATATAGAACTATTTCTTAGAATTGAATTTCATTAAAAATCCAACTGATACTAAAGATGTTTGATTTACTTTGGAAACTTGATTGACCATATATTTTTTTTGAGTATCAGAAAGAGAATGGTAATATATGTATTCCATAAAAAAACCATTTTTTTCATTTGCATCATATTGCAATGTGACACCTGTATGCAAGCCAAATTCAAAACGATTGTCTTTCTTACTATTGAAACGATACACTTCGGAATATTTTGTCAAATAGAAATTTTGAATATCTTCTCCAGTTGCATCCACTTGATTTGTTGTATTAAAAACATTTGGAGCTACACCGTTTACTTTTGTAAAGACCCAATAAGCGCCAAATACTCCCGCGTTTAATGCAATACTGATTTTTTTCCTTCTTAAAATATCAAGTTGCCCCCTCAAAGGTAACTGTAAATAAGTATTATAGAAGTCTTCGAAAATTCCCTTATAACTTCCATTTCTTTCAAATGAATAATTTTTTTGAACCAATTGGAATTCTGCTTGCAACGCAAAAACTTTTGAGAGAGTCTTTTTGTATAAGATTCCAAAACTATAACCTCCAAGGTTTACCTGCCGTGTATATGCCAGATTTGCCATATCGGTATTCATACAATTATTAGTATATCCCCCTATTACTCCAACAGATATTTGGGCAGTTGTGTAATTTGTGCTTATCCATTCACAAACCAGTAAAAAAAATAAAGATCTGTATTTAAAAAACATCTTTAAGCTAATTAAAAATAGGCCTATCAACCGAGATAGGCCCATTCAGCTATTGATAACCAAACTTCAATTTCTTAATACGAATGATTTATCAATCAATTTAATAATTATTAATACGTAGGATTAATAATCTGTTGATTAACATTAAATGTTTTCACAATAGCTACATCAGGTGCTCCGTTGTTTGGATGAACAACAAATGAAATTCGTAAATAAATTTCACCACCAAAGTGTACTGGTTTATAGGTATCTCGTGTAAAATATACAGCCTGAAAACCATTTGAACCTGTCCACCAGTAGGGTGTTCCTTTAATAGTTTCAACTCTACCAGTTTGATGTATTAAGTAACTAGAAATATCATTAGAATTTGTCCTAATAACCACTTCTTTCGTAAGGCTCAAAATGGTAGCGTTGTTTAAAACCTCCGGATTCCATTGTATACTAAACGAATTATTGTCAAGTGTATATGTATATACTTGAACATACCTGACTCCATCAAAATTACACATATAGTTTAAAGTTACGGTTGGAGTGTTAGATATATTAAAAACGCCCAAAGGTGCATTGTAACTAGGAACATAACCCACAACATTATAACTTCCATCAGTGTTTGCTTTTAAAGTACCTGGTAAGTAATTAGGCATAGGTGAAGATGGAAAACTGAATGAGCTTGTCATACTTCCTGTTAAGTTAATCTGTGTTGACAAATTTAAGCTGACTTGCTGTTGACTGCTTGCACTACTACCTCCGATAATAGCACTCAATAGATTGAAAACAGTTCCAGGAATGCTTGATACACCTGATGATACGGCAGAGCTTAACCCCTTGGAAATAGCATCAAATGTTGAAATAGGTATTCCCAGGTCATTACTCCCAGCAGGTTGACATGTGCTACAATTACCTCCATCAGGATCTCCTTTGTGTTTGTCAATGTAGTTAGTACCCACTGCTGCAAGTATTCCAGCCGTAGGGGCAACTGTACTTATTATTTTAGAAATCATGTTAGTTGATCCGGATGATCCAATTGTTCCATTTAAAGTACCCTTCTGTGTACCTCCAAGATTTACATTACTAATATCCACTCCATTAACATAAAACCAAAATTGTGGTGGATGAGCATCGGTTGTTGCAACTAATTTTGGATCATAAGCAAATTCATATTGCAACATGTACCATTTAAAATTTGCAAATGGAGGCCCTGTAACTGGTTTAGGTTCTGCTTTGTCAAATCTTGATTGATTTTTTGAAGCGTCAACAACTTCAGCACCAGCAAAATTCAATAAAGAATAACTTGTTGTTTTTAAATCTATTCCATCTTGCAAATAGGTTGAACCTGCAACACCAGAAACTGAGTTTACATATAAAAATATTCTCATGATCCCCCGGTACCTATTGTACAAAACATAATATGGGTTATAAGAAAAATTACTGGGATCGTAAGTAAATGTATTATAAACCAAGAACCAACCATCTGATTTTTTACAATCTTTAATTATATCAGGGTCAATATCAGATGGTCCTGTCCAAACTAATGGAATTGGGGTCATGCCTGGAGGTTGTGGCATCCAATTAAAATTAGGATCTGTTCCTTCCCAATTAAAGTCAAGAGGAATAATAGCATCTTTACTTCCTTTAACAGCAATTGAGTCTTTCGGAACAGTTAACTCTTTTTTACAGCTCGTCAATAATAACACTATGAAAATAAAAACATAAAAAAAATTTTGCGAGTTCATGACTGAATTGCGTTGGTTCTCAAAAAAATGTTTTTTCATATATGTAACGATTAAGGTTTTCTTCCTGTCTATCGCCATGGAAGATTTTCAGCGTTTTTATTTATGTAATATGAATTACTTAAAATAACAATGCTTTAAATGTCTAAACTCATTGAGCTTTCCGCTTCATTTTACATCAAACATTATGGTAAAAGAAGCTGTCCCGGAGGACAGCTTCCAACAACTACAATACTACTACTAACTACTAAACATCTATAAATTATAACAAAATTTTTATTAATAACCAGCATTTTGATCGCACAAAGGGTTTGACTGCAACTCATTCGTTGGGATTGGCATATCCATCTTTTGTAAACTGAAATCAAAAGTACGGACGATATTCCATGAATTTGGATCAAGTGCAGTACCTACACCTTTGGGATAGTTATGTGCAATGTGGTCTTCTATAAACCCTGAACGGATCAAATCAGGAGCAACAGTCCATTCAGCATTACATTCCTTAAGGCGCTCCGAACCAAGGGCAACCAACCATACATCAGAAGTAAAACCTTTTGTGGCCTTTAACTGCGTATAATAAGTTTTGGCATCAGGAACAGTTACTGCTGTTTCATTGAATGGGATAGGGTATGTCGTAGGTATTACTACGCTTGCATCGCCCTTATCTTTATAATATTGAGCGATTGTTTTATAATATGGGAGGTATGTCGCGGTTAGTTGAGTTGACTTCCCAACTTCCTGATTTCCGAATGCCCTATCACGGATTTGATTAATATAACCCCATGCGGTAGCGTCGTCTCCGCCATTCAAACGGAAAAGGCACTCTGCATAATCAAATAACACATTCGCATAGCGTTTGTAATATACCTGTATTGGCCCCCACATTGCACTCCAGTCGGTACGGCATGAGCGCCAGAATTTCAAACTCCATATAGCAGGGGCTAATTCACCACTTTGAGACCACTTGTAAGTGGTATCGGCTTTAAGACTTACCTGCA
>DATBXH010000934.1:0-11629 GCA_036514375.1 Bacteroidales bacterium
TCACGGAGGTGGTGCTTTCTCAGGGAAAGACTCATCAAAAGTTGACCGTTCAGCAGCATATGCTGCCCGTCATATTGCCAAGAACTTAGTTGCTGCGGGTGTTGCTGACGAAGTGCTGGTTCAGGTGGCTTATGCAATTGGAGTTGCTCAACCTGTTGGTGTTTATGTTAATACATATGGAACGAAAAGAATAAACGCAACCGATGGCGAAATTGCTGCCAAAGTACAGCAGTTGTTTGACCTTCGTCCATTTGCCATTGTAAAACGTTTTGGGTTGAAGAATCCTATCTTCCTGGAAACTGCTGCTTACGGACATTTTGGCCGCGAACCATTTACCAAAAAGGTAAAATTTTATACCAATGGTAACGGGAATGGCAGCCAAGTGATTGAAAAAGAAGTTGAATTCTTTGGATGGGAAAAACTGGATTATGTAGATAAAATTAAAAAGGAATTTGGGCTGTAAATCCTGCAAGGTAAAGGAATACTGCTTCCTGTTACTTTGTTATATTTGATTTAGCCAAATTTACTGAGATATTTAAAGTTCGGCTGAAAAAGTCTCAGCCGAACTTTCTTAATTTGACCAACAATGATAAAGTAAGCTATTTTGATTACCACTTTCGCCTTTGTATCACGCTGAAAAATATTCGGTTTAGTTTTTTTAAGTAATTCTTTTGCAATTTTACTTCTGTTCAATTATATTTACTTCACCTTTAACCAACGCTTTGACCCTAATAAAGTTATAAGAAATTCGTGATCGTTTATATTACGAAATTTCTTGAATAGACTGAGATTATAAAGATTGTCAAAGTACTTAAAATTGACAGCAATGAATTGCTTTCCTAAAATAACCCTTTTGTTATTGGTTTTTAGTTATACCAACTTTCATGGAATTATAAAAGGACAGGTTTCTGAGGCACCCTCAGACTTAACAGCAGTTTCATATTCATGTAGTCAGATGCTCTTAACATGGACTGACAACGCCAACAATGAAGATGCTTTTGGTATTGAGCGGCGAACAGATTCTGACGAATTTACTGAGATTGCCATTCTCCCAGTTAACACAACATCTTTTACTGATTATAACCTTAAGGCAAACACTCATTATACTTATCGTATACGGGCCTATAATCCGTTTGGTACGTCGGATTACTCAAGCGAAGCCTCATCCGTAACGTTAAGTGCCTCTTCTCCTCCTACTGCACCATCGGGATTGATAGTACAAATCACATCGCCAACCCTTGTGAGTCTTGCATGGACAGATAACTCAAACAATGAGGATGAGTTCAAGATTGAACAGAAGATTGGCTCAGGATACTTTGCTGAAATTGTAAGGCCACCCCTCAACAGTACTACATGGAGCTTAACCAATCTTACTCCAGGAACAAATTATACATACAGGATACGTGCTTACAATGCCGGTGGATTTTCCGAATATAGCAATGAATTACAAGTGACCACGCCAGCTCTGGCTTGTACAAAAATTTATTTCAATTGTAAAGATGGTATCATATCACCTGCATCGGCCCCATGGAACAATTCGCAAATCCTTTGCTCAGGTGGTATACTTAACAATTTAACCGATGACCGGCAACAAGTTACCCAAGTTGGCATACAGTTTATAGATCCCTGGGCTGGAACAAATGCTTATGGAATGACCACCGGCATATACCAACCTGAAGTTGTTCGCTCAGCCTATTATATTGATGATGATAATCAACACCGGATACGAATTTTCGGACTGGATACTGCCAACAAATATACTTTTACTTTTTTTGCCAGCCGTAATGCCACTGGTAACCGTACCACCCAGTATACCATTGAAAATACGACAGTTGAACTTAATGCTTCCAACAATACAGATAATACCGTCCAAATCACAGGTGTCAGGCCAAACCTTTCAGGTGAAGTTTTCATTCTGGTTAACAGGCAACTAGGTGCTTTGTACGGATATTTAAACGCTCTGATTATAGCAAGTGAAAACGCGACCTTACATTCTCCAACCTCATTAACTGCAACTGCTGTTTCAGGTACACAGGTAAACCTTACCTGGAAAGATAATGCCACCAGCGAAACAGGTTTTCTGATTGAAAGATGCCTTGGCTCGGGCGATTGTATCCAATTAAACAGTATTGGTCCTAACGTTACTGATTATAGTGATAAAAACCTTAAGCCGGGAATAATATATACCTATCAGGTACGTGCTTATAACGAAGAAGGAATTAGTGATAAAAGCAATAGTGTATCAATAACGACTTTACCCAATACTCCGGTGGCTGTGGATGCATCGGATATTACCAAGGCAAGCTTCACTGCCAATTGGAACGAAGCTGAGGGGGCTACCGGCTATACCCTGGATATAGCAAAGGACCATGACTTCTCCAACATACTTGCTGATTATAATCATATTGACATCAAATCAGGAACATCTTTATCTGTTACAGGGTTAGTCCCGGTAACTACCTATTATTACAGGGTAACAGCATATAATAAAGGCGGACATAGTGATCCCAGTGACATCATTACTTTAGTAACTCTGCCTAATGCTCCGGTTGCTCCCATAGCCACAAATGCATCGGATATCACTAAAACAAGCTTCACTGCTAATTGGAATGAAGTCGAAAGTGCTACCGGCTATATTCTGGATATAGCAACAGACCCTGGCTTTGCCAACACGCTTGCAGATTATAATCGTGTCGATATTAAATCAGGAACATCTTTATCTGTTACAGGGTTAGTCCCGGTAACTACCTATTATTACAGGGTAACAGCATATAATAAAGGGGGGTATAGTAATTCCAGTGACATCATTACTTTAGTAACTCTGCCCAATGCTCCGGTTGCTCCCATAGCCACAAATGCATCGGACATCACCAAAACAAGCTTTACTGCTAATTGGAATGAAGTCGAAAGTGCTACCGGTTATATTCTGGATATAGCAACAGACCCTGGCTTTGCCAACATGCTCGCGGATTACAATCATATTGACATCAAATCAGGAACATCTTTATCTGTTACAGGGCTAGTTCCGGTTACTACCTATTATTACAGGGTAACAGCATACAATAAAGGGGGATATAGTGATCTCAGTGACATCATTACTTTAGTAACTCTGCCCAATGCTCCGGTTGCTCCCATAGCCACAAATGCATCGGATATTACCAAATCAAGTTTTACTGCAAATTGGAACGAAGCTGAGGGGGCTACCGGCTATACACTGGATGTAGCAACGGACCATGACTTCTCCAACATACTTGCGAATTATAATCATATTGACATCAAATCAGGAACATCTTTATCTGTTACAGGGTTAGTTCCGGTAACTACCTATTATTACAGGGTAACAGCATACAATAAAGGGGGAACCAGTAATCCCAGTAATATTAAGACATTGGTAACACTACCCAGTGCTCCGGTTGCTCCGATAGCCATTGATGCGTCGGACATCACTAAAACAAGCTTCACTGCTAATTGGAATGAAGTCGAAGGTGCTAACGGTTATATTCTGGATATAGCAACAGATCCTGGTTTCGCCAACATGCTTGCAGATTATAATCATGTTGATATTAAATCAGGAACATCCTTATCAATCACAGGATTAATTCCTGCGAATTATTATTATTACAGAGTAAGGGCTTATAATTCAGGAGGCGCCAGTGGTAATAGTAATATCATTACGATTTTGTCACTAGGAACATCTGTGCAAGAAATAAAAAATCATTGTGTAACAATATCAGTCGTTGCTGATGCCGCCATCATTGAGTCGACTGAAATTATTCGTACGTTAGAAATTGTTGATGACCAAGGTAGAATAATTGTTAAAAAAAGTGTCAGGTCAACAACAACTTCCGTAAATATGGAAGGATGGAAACCTGGTATCTATATTTTTATCTTAACAACAACGAATGGTATAATCGTTAAAAAAATACTGGTCATGAAATAAACAATAAGCTCAATGCTAGTACCTTACTTTGTCAACTCTTGAAATACTTCTTCAAGCCTTTTTTCCTGCTTTTGCATAGATAAAACACTAAGCCCGTTAGTAACAGCAAAATTAAATATAGCTTCTCTTATGTCTTTACCTTTCTCATTACTGATCAGATAAACTTTATCTTTTACTTTCTTCAAAGAATCGGCTCCAGCCACTTTACCCAACGCCCTCTCTTCCGGTTCCTTCCCGAATTCCACCAGTACCACAAAACTTTGATGTGATGCATGCAAAATATCTGAAGCCTGGTCATTCGCAACAATTTCCCCTTTATTAATGATAATGACACGATGACAAATGGCTTCAACCTCCTGCATAATATGTGTAGAAAGTATAATGGTTTTGCTTTTTCCGGATTCTGAGATAAGATTCCGAATTTCAACGATCTGATTAGGATCCAAACCGGTTGTAGGTTCATCCAAAATTAAAACAGCCGGATCATGAATCAATGCCTGAGCCAGACCTACTCTTTGGCGATAACCCTTCGATAATGCCCCAATCTTTTTATGTTGCTCCCGATCAAGACCTGTGAGGCTCACAATTTCCTTTACTCTGTCTGAAAGGTTTTCAATTTTATAAATACCACCTACGAATTTCAGATATTCCTTCACATACATTTCAGGGTAAAGCGGGTTATGTTCCGGAAGATATCCAATATTTTTTCTCACTTCTAATGGGTTTTCCAAAACCTCGAAACCATTAACCTTAACTTCTCCGGAAGATAGAGGTATATACCCACAAATTATCTTCATCATAGTAGATTTACCTGCACCATTGGGACCGATAAAGCCTACAATCTCTCCGGATTTTATTTCGAAAGAAACATGATTAAGAGCAGCTTGCTCACCATATAGTTTAGTTACATCCTTTACAAAAATTGACATGCTTTTTAGTTTTCAATATCAAGCTGATCATCAATAGCGTCTAGTAGATCATGAACTATCGACTATTAAATAAATTATTTAGCACAAATATATTCATGAATTGCCTTTGCAGCTTTACGTCCTGCACCCATAGCAAGAATAACAGTAGCAGCACCGGTAACGGCATCGCCACCGGCAAAGACCCCCGGACGACTTGTTGCGCCAGTATTTTCATTTGCAACTATACACCGTAGCTTGTTTGTTTCAAGACCAGGAGTCGTCCTTGATATAAGCGGATTAGGCGAAGTTCCCAAAGACATGATAACAGCATCTACCTCAATCTCAAATTCAGAACCTGAAATCACTACCGGGGATCTGCGCCCGGATCCGTCAGGTTCCCCTAATTCCATCCGAACACATCTGATGCCTCTTACCCAACCTTTCTCATCGCCAAGAATCTCAACGGGGTTAGTCAACATCCTAAAATTAATTCCTTCTTCCTTCGCATGATGGACTTCCTCCAAACGTGCAGGCAGTTCAGCCTCGGACCGACGATACACAAGATAAACTTCAGCGCCAAGACGCAGCGAAGTGCGGGCAGCATCCATGGCCACATTACCACCACCAATAACGGCACATTTCCTGGCTCTATATATAGGAGTGCTGGAATTTTCATCATAAGCCTTCATGAGATTTGCCCTCGTAAGAAACTCGTTTGCAGAAAAAACACCATTCAAATTCTCACCTGGAATACTCATAAACTTTGGAGACCCTGCTCCAGATGCGATAAATACAGCATCAAATTTTTCTTCGTCAAGAAGTTGATCTATGGAAAGCGTTCGCCCAATAATCACATCTGTTTCGATGATAACACCGAGATCAAGGATATTGCCAATTTCCTTGCGGACAACTTTTTCCTTCGGTAAGCGGAATTCCGGAATTCCATATTCAAGTACCCCACCCGGTTTATGCAAAGCTTCAAAAATAGTGATACGGTAACCTAATTTGCGTAAATCGCTGGCACAACTTAACCCGGCCGGCCCAGAGCCTATTACTGCCACTTTATGTCCATTCTCCTTAATAGCAGTTTTTGCTTTAATACCATGCTCCAACACCCAGTCGCCCACAAAACGCTCAAGCTTTCCAATGGAAACCGGATCATTCTTTATACCCATTACGCAGTTTCCTTCACATTGAGATTCCTGCGGGCAGACCCTGCCGCATACAGAAGGTAATGTGGAATCTTTAAAAATAACTGCTGCCGCTCCTTCAATATCTTTTTCCCGAATCTTTTGGATAAAACCAGGAATATTCACTGATACAGGACAACGCTCTATACAACCGGGCTTCTTGCACTGAATGCAACGTTCAGCCTCACTTAAAGCTTCTTCGTAGTTATATCCAAAACAAACTTCTTCAAAATTTGTAGCACGTACTTCTGGATCCTGTTCACGCACAGGTACTTTTTCCTTACGTATTGCCATATTCAAAATATCTTCAAATCAATAAACCAAAATCAATTCAACCCTATTTTACAGTCGTGGTCCTCTTGTAATTTTTTTCTCTCTTCTGCTTTATACATTCCCATACGCCGCATGGCCTCTTCAAAATCAACCTGATGCGCATCAAACTCAGGTCCATCTATACAGGTAAACATAGTTTTACCGCCAACGGTTACCCGGCATGCACCACACATCCCTGTACCATCCACCATTAAAGTATTTAAACTGGCAATGGTTTTTATATTCAATTTTCGCGTAAAATCAGTAACCGCTTTCATCATGATCATTGGGCCTATACAAATAATCAAATCATATTTTTCATGATCAGTTTCAATGAGCTTTGAAATGACATCAGTTACAAGACCTTTCGTCCCTTCGCTGCCATCATTAGTTGCAATAAGCAACCTGTTAGAAACCTGCGTCAGTTCTTCACGAAATATAACCAAATCCGACGATCTTGAACCCAAAACTACATCCGCCTTAATTCCATGATCAGACATAAACTTTACTTGTGGGTAAATCGGAGCAGCCCCTACCCCACCCGCTACAAATAAAACTTTAAGACCTGCCAGAACTTCATTCGACATGTGAACCAACTCTGAAGGAAGGCCCAGTGGACCAGCAAAATTAGCAAAACTATCTCCTTCATTCAAAGAAACTATTTTCCTGGTTGAAACTCCCAAAGCCTGAATTACAATGACTATCGACCCCCTTTTCCGGTCATAGTCCGCAATTGTAAGTGGAACACGTTCTCCCTTTTCGTCAGCACGAACTATTAAAAACTGTCCTGGAAGAGCTGATTGAGCTAAGCGCGGAGCATATACCTCCATATAGTAAATATCTGGTGCTAACTGCTTTTTCTTTAGAATTTCAAACATTAAGAAAAAATTGGAAAACCAAAATTAAAAATTATTGGAGACAATTATCTTAATATTGATTTTTTTATAAAATGGAGAGAATAATACCTCTAAGTACGAATTGTTTTTATAATTTTGCCATTGTTAAATCAATAACAAAACAATGACTATCGGAATAGCAAACGACCACGCCGGATACGAACTAAAACTAAAGCTATTAGAATTTTTCAAACAAAAAGGAATTACATATAAAGACTTTGGTACAGATTCGGCCGAATCTGTGGATTATCCGGAATATGGACATCGTCTTGCAAATGCAGTAGAACAAAAAAAAGTTGACTTGGGGATTTCCATTTGTGGCACAGGTAATGGAATTAACATCACAGCCAATAAACATCAGGGTATCCGTTCGGCGTTATGTTGGAACAAGGAAATTAGCCGGTTAGCACGAGCCCACAATGATGCCAATATTTGCGCTTTGCCTGGCAGGTTTATTTCGGCTCAGGAAGCGTACGAAATTGTTGAAGCCTTTTTAAACACTGTTTTTGATGTAGGCAGGCATCTCCAAAGAATTAACAAGATGCCACTAAATAATTGAAACAAATAAATCAAAAAATGTTATCTAATACAAGCAGATATGCAATAAGAGCGGTTATTTACCTGGCTCTGAATGAGAAAGACAATCAAAAAATTGGGATTAAACAAATTTCAAAAGATCTGGACATTCCAACTCCTTTTTTGGGGAAAATCTTACAAACACTTGCCAAGCATAAAATACTGAACTCTACCAAAGGTCCACATGGAGGATTTGGAATTGGCAAGGATCCTCGTTCCATATCTCTCATGAACATTGTTGAAGTGATTGACGGACTCGACGATTTTAACTCATGTATATTAGGATTAAAGACTTGCAGCGATGATCATACGCATTGCTCTATCCATCGTAATTACGCAGCACTCAGGGAAGAATTAAAAACACTCTTTCAAACCGAAAATATCGGTTCGCTGGCTGACCATATTAAAGAAAATAATTATTCGCTGGCTTTATAAATAAAGCCAGACTGTACTTTTTCAAATAACGCTGATACATATTTATAACAAAGTGCAGCTGTAAAAGCACCAGCAGAATTCGCCATAAAATCCTTGATATCAGTGCTTCTGTGCAATGTATGGATTTCCTGTAATAATTCCATCATTCCTCCATAGGCTATAACTAAAATCAGGGAATAAATAATAATTTGCTTCCAGGAAAGGGCTTTACTTTTATACCGTGCCCAATCAAACAATAAAAGAAAGGTAAATACGAAATACATTCCAAAATGCGCAACTTTATCCATATTAGGAATTTGCATCAAAGGGATTTCGTTAACTTTTTCACCAGACATGGTGGACAATAATAAAACAACAACGGCCCACAAAATAACTTTCCAAAACGACTTAACGATTCTCATAGATTTTTTAGAATTTGGCCGAAAGTTATAACAAAAAATTTCTATCCTTGTTGTAAGAAAGTTAATATTTGTTAATGACTGGTATTTATATACATATCCCATTTTGTAAGAAAGTATGTTATTATTGTGACTTCCATTTTACAGTATCCTTTATCCAAAAAGATGCGGTTCTGGATGCAATTCTCAAGGAAATTGAATTACGGCAGGACTATCTCCCCTCCAGGCATATTGATACTATTTATTTTGGAGGTGGGACACCTTCTGTTTTATCCAAGAATGAAATTAGACGGGTACTCGACAAAATAAACAAACTGTTCAATATTTCATCAGATGCAGAGATTACGCTTGAGGCCAATCCGGATGACTTATCAGGCCCGTACCTTAGAGACTTAAATCAAATTGGATTTAATCGCTTGAGTATCGGAATTCAATCGTTTTTTGATGAAGATTTAAACTGGATGAACCGCCGGCACAGCGGGAATGAAGCAGAACAGGCCGTAAAACTTAGCCAGGACGAGGGCTTTACCAACATGAACATCGATCTGATATATGGATTACCACAATTGAGCGGAGAGAGATGGAAACAAAACATGGAAAAATTTCTCACACTTGGTATACCACATCTCTCAGCTTATCATTTAACCATTGAACCCAAGACCGTTTTCGGTTATTACAAACGAAAAGGTAAACTAACAGAAATCGATGAGGAAAAAAGTATTGAGCAGTACAACGATCTTATCAACTTCATGAAATCAAACGGATTCGAACATTACGAGATTTCTAATTTCTGTAAAGACGGGCTTTACTCGAAACACAACACAAATTATTGGAAACAGGGACACTATTTGGGGATAGGCCCATCCGCACATTCTTTTAATGGAACAAGCCGTCAGTGGAATGTAAGGGTAAACAGCCAATACATTGAAGCGATTGCCAAAGGATTACCCTTTTATGAAAAGGAACAACTTTCTGATGAGGAACGCTTTAATGACTTTTTGCTGACTGGATTAAGAACTATTTGGGGAGTTAATTTAGAAGTTATCCGTAATCAGTTCGGAGATTTTTTCCTTGCACATCTCGAAAAGGAATTACATAAAATTTCAGATACAAAATACATTTATCAAAATGGGAATTACATTCGCTTAACAGAAGCAGGAATGTTTGTTTCGGACAGTATCATATCAAAACTCTTTTGTGTACTTAACAAAAAAGGCACAAAGGTCAGTTAGCCTTTGTGCCTTTTGCACTCTATGTTATAATTTTACTTCTTGATATTAAACTTCGTAGTACCTATCAGATTTCCATCTGTAAAAATATCGATAGTATAATCACCAAGTATCAATTGATTGTTGTTGTCCCAAAAAATACACACGTCTATATCCTTGTTATCATATTCAACCTGTCGTTTAGCCGAATAAACAATCTGCTGTCCCTGAAAATCAAAAAGATCAGACTGTGAGTATGCAATCACGTTCCCGTCGGGCCTGGTAATGCGGAGGTAAACATCTTTCGTTCCGGATTTAGCAATACTGTTCTCGCGCATGGTAAAACAAACCTTAACTTTAAGCATGTTTTTAAGCTTAGTTTCAGGCTTGTCGCGCTTGTTTAGCGCAGTAACAACAATATTGCTGGTAGTAATTACCGATGCTTTCTGAACCTGTGTCGAAAGCTGATCCTTTTCCTGGCTTATTTTTATGTTTTCAGACCGTGCCTGCTCAAGATTTGTCTTTACTTCAACATTCTCCTGAACAAGCTGCTGATTACGGGTATTGAGAGAATCTACCTGAGCAATATAACTTTTCAATACTTCGCGAAGAGTACCTAATTCCTTTTTATATTTCGTAATTAAAGCAACATTGGAAGCACGCTCGCCCAAAAGTCTTTTAATCTTCTCCTGCTGTCCTGCAATCATCTTGTTCATACTATCGTTATTGGTCTTCAAAGCATCATATTCACCAATAAGGTCAGTAAGTTCTTTCTGCAGCGACTTTTTCTGATCTTCTATTATCTGTTGTACTTCTGTTTGTTCCTCAATCTTTTGCGATGATTTCGAATAAATAACAATAATTGCTGCGATCAAAGCAACTATAATAATAATCAACAGAATAACTAAGCCATTTTTTGATTTTGGTTTAGGCTCCTGAGCTTGAACATCTGTATTTTCCATGAATTATTTTGTTTTTAGGGTTAAAACACAAATTTAGATATATTTTTCAAAAATGATGGATTTGTCTTCCAGATTCATCTCGGCGTGCTTTGACAATTAATCAATAAATGATTCCATTTGTATTGCCGTTTGATTATATGATTTAATTGTTTCAAGATAATCGAGTTGAATTTTAAGCGCCATTTCCAAATTATCAAAGTAAGCTGAATAATCGATTTCTCCTTTTTTAAATTGTTGATTAGCATATTGAATCAGCAAATCAGCTTTGTGTAAAGCATTTTCCCTATAGTAGCTGATTTGTACAAAATACTTATCAAGCAGGATCTTCATATTTTCAATTTCCTTTGTGAGGTTAAACTCTTGATAATCCAGATCATTCTTGGCCATTTCCAGATTTATCCTAGCTTCCGTAATTTTAGACTTTTGAGGAAAATACCAAAGAGGAAAAGAAACTCCTAGCTTTATTCCTTGAAAGCCACCTATATGATTGATCTGATGATTAAAATAACCTCCTGTAAACTCAGGAAACAATTTTGATCGTTCGACACTTAGTTCTGCCTGACGAAGCACAAAAGTTTCATTATAAAATGAAATACTACTGGCTGGATAAAATTTATCCGGCCCGCTATTAAGAATCTCAATAGCATATAGTTCCAGCGTTGAATCGGCCGGAACAAAATTGCCGGATACGTTCATTTCCTGTTGCAACTGATTATTGACAAGACGGTAATCCTGCTCTGCCTGGAACAATAGATTCTGATATTCTGCATAATGTGTTTCAGCTGTTATTCTTTTTAAATTGCT
>DATBXH010000935.1:0-3899 GCA_036514375.1 Bacteroidales bacterium
CGATTTTTTCATATTGTTTCAAGGGAACTAGGGTTACCTCTTGCTAGTCATCCCGACAATCCTGCGGTTTTTTTCATCACAGGAAGACCTGATATTGGGCAAGAGATTTGTTTTCAGCTCATGAGAAAAGGATACTACCTAAATGTAGCAAATTATCCTCTTGTTTCATTTAATAATTCGGGAATCATGGCCAACGTTACTCTTCATCAAACCAATAATGACATTAAGAATATGCTGAAGGCTTTTCGATATGGGTATGATAAAGCCTTAGCCATAAGGGGCC
Organism: Bacteroidales bacterium; assembly: GCA_036514375.1. Classification (GTDB taxonomy): domain Bacteria; phylum Bacteroidota; class Bacteroidia; order Bacteroidales; family JAAUTT01; genus JAAUTT01. The sequence continues at coordinate 284 of DATBXH010000935.1, forward strand.
TTTCTTCGAATGATATATTAAGACATTATAAAACAGAAACGAATTTGGCTTGATTTATTTAACCTTAAATATGTTACAGTTATGAAAACACAAGACAAAGTAATGGAAATTGTGACCAGGATTTCAGGACGAAAAATTGAAAGTATTGATTTAAATGGATCATTGAAGGATGAACTTTCACTTGATTCCATTCAAATTGTTGAACTTTTTGCCTCTCTTGAAAAAGAGTATGAAATAGAACTTCCTTTGAAAATGATGACTGTGAAAACTGGTAGAGAGTTTTTAGAAATTTTGGAAACTGAATTAAGTAATAAGGTGTTGTGCTGAGCCGGGGTTCGCTTTTCAATTTCTTGCGAATTAGCTTAAATAAGCTTCTGTCCTCATGATTTAGCCCCCTTTGCAACTTATTCCGCCGATTCATGATCAATTTGTATCTTTTTTCTTAAAACAATTATGGATTATGAAAGAAATTTTACAAAGTCTCAACTTCCAACAAATTTATTTTAAGGGTAAAGTATTTGACCAAATTACTATAGAGGATGCCATTGACCATTTGGCTAAATATTTCCAAAAGAATGTTTATTCCCAATCCCCATTCATACTTTTTACGGCTTTTAACCATATCAAAACGATAATAACCTATTATGCTATTCTGAAGGCAGGAAAAATTGCAGTAATACTTGATCCTCAAACTAAGTCCATTGAATTGGAGGAAATTATAGAAGATGTAGATCCGTGTGCTGTCGTTTCCCTTGATGAAAAAATTATTTCGTTCGATTATAGCCATGAGATTGTTTTCAGAAAACAGGATAAACATTTTGTAATCAACTCAAACTTAAAGGATGTTTGCACGATAGCTTATACGAATGCAGAAGATGGATTTTCAAAGGGTGCAATGCTCACTGAAAAAAATCTTTTGTCTGAAGTATATCCGATGATCAAGACAAACGGTTTGACAGAAGATACGGTGACCTGTGCTTTACTGCCTTTTTCCCATTTGTACGGATTGGTACAGGGAATCCTGGTGCCCACGCATGCCGGTGCATCGGCTCTTATCAATGAGTTAAATGTGCTGCGATTAAATGAGATTATAAACGAAATTGAGGAATATAAGGTTTCCCATCTTTACACCATACCATCTGTGTACTATCTTTTCTGTAAAGTACCTGACATTGAAAGAATTTTCCTTAGAATAAAGGAATTCTATTCGGGAGGTATACAGTTGCCACAATTTATTCTTGAAAGCTTCTATCAAAAAACCAAGCATAAAATCAGGGAAGGGTATGGTCTTACAGAGAGCGCAGCTTGTGCTGCCTATAATTATCAGGAATCAGGCCCTGTCACCAATAGCTTTGGGAGGGCATTTCCAGGATGTGAAATCAAAATAATGGACGATTGTGGAGAAGAATGTCCGACTGGTAAAATTGGTGAAATATGTTTAAAAGGAGATATAGTTTTTAAAGGGTACTTTAATCATGAATCAGCCACGAAAACCGTTCTGAAAAATGACTGGCTTTATACCGGTGATTATGGCAGGAAAGATAGAGAAGGCTATTTCTATTTCTGTGGTTTGAAAAAGAAAATGATAAATATGGCTGGTAATAATGTTTATCCGAGAAAGCTGGAACGGTTAATTGGAGCTAATAATAATGTTTTATCCGTTAGTGTATATAGTGAAGAATCAGTTTTGCAAGGACACACAGTTGGCGCTATAGTTAAACTAAAGGATGCTTCCAAAAAAGCACAGGAAGAGTTAAGATTATGGTGTGCAAAAAATATTAATAACACTATCCTGCCTAAATCATATTTGTTCGAATAGAAACTTCTGTTTTAAAATTAAGACCATGAAAAATTTAAATTTAGAATCAAATGAACTTTATTGTCTAATGAAAGATTTAAGGGAATCCGGTTGCGCCGCCCAATATTTAGACGATAATGACTATGATGGGAGAGTCCTTAGTGTCAATAATAATAAGCTTTTGAACTTTGCAAATTGCAGCTATTTGGGCCTGGAAAAACATCCGAAGCTTATTGAAGGGGCTATTGAATCCGTTAAAAGGTTTGGAACACAAAACTCTATGTCTCGTAGTATGTTATCCTCTTCTCTTTATCGGGAAATTGAATCAAGTCTATTAAAAATATTTAAAGGTTTTCCTATTGTGTATGGTTCTACTACACTTGCACATTATTCAGCTATGCCTTTATTGATTAAGGAAAAAGATGCTATTATTTTAGATGCATTTGTTCATAATAGTGTTCGAACTGCTAGTCAGTTATGTAAGGCGAATGGAACTTTTGTTTTAGTTTCGAAGCATAATGATATGGCTCATGTTAAATATTTAATAAAAAGACTTAAGAAAGATGGATACCAGAATATTTGGTATTGTGCTGATGGTATCTACAGTATGCACGGAGATTTTTGTGATGTGAAAGGACTGCATAAGTTATTAGATGAAGAGGAAAACTTTTATGCTTACGTCGATGATGCACATGGTGTAGGTTGGTATGGTAAGAACGGATGTGGTTATGTGATTGGAGATTTTGGTTTACATGAAAAGATGATTGTTATTGGGTCTTTATCAAAATCAATTGCAGTTGCCGGAGGTATTTTAATAGTACCCGATAAAGTTTTGGCAGATTATTTAAAACTTACAGGTCATACTTTTATTTTTTCAATTCCAATGCCTCCTTCGACTTTAGGTGCATTAGATGCAAGTTTAAAACTTCACTTATCAGGAGAAATAAAAGGTTATCAGGAAAATCTTATTGATTTAATTCGCTACTTTAAATTCAGATGTCAGGAATTTTCGCTCTCGGTTTTTGCTAAAGATGTTACTCCAATCCAATTAATTAAGATTGGTAATGTTGAAAATATCTATAAAGTTCAGAAAGGGTTAATTAGCAAGGGTTTTTTTCAGACTATGGCAGCTTATCCCGCCGTTAGCAAAGATGATGGAGGAATTCGGGTTTCTCTCACCCGTCACCTTACCAAGACTGATATCGATAGCTTTCTTGAGAATTTGCATCATATCCTGAAAACTGAAAATATTCGGATTCCTAATGTTGAGTATGCCAATAATTAATTAGTTCTCAATATAAACGCCCTGCCTTACCAGTTAAGGCAGGGCGTTTTTCTTTAAATATAAGTATTATCCTTTCATCGGATATTATAAACTATTTCAATTGGTTGCCGGTTGCACCGTTTTGGGCGGTACATCAAAACGAACGGTTTTGTCCCAGGTATGTCCTTCCTTCTTGATTTTGTCCAGATAAAAAGCTCTGAGCATAATGAAGATCCATAACTGACAATAAGTAAAATACATAAGCAGAATAAGTCCCAGGTTTTTGGGATTATCTTCCCTGTCGAATGAAATGGCAAGTGTAATCTCAAAAATGAACAGAATAAATGCCATAATCCAGACTACGGAGTAAGGGCCTGGCAACGGTATGCTTATGATACTTAAAAGGCTTAGCACAAACAACACATCGGAGATGATTATAGCAAAGAAGAAAATATAATACAGTGCCAGTGTGTAAAGCAAATCGAACCTGATGCGTTTGTTTTTAAAGTGAGGTATGAGCTTAACAAATTTGGCAATCACATAGTTATTACCAC
>DATBXH010000936.1:0-5319 GCA_036514375.1 Bacteroidales bacterium
GTATTGAAAACATCATCATAAAAGGTAAACATCATCGGTGCATCCGGGGAGATTTCTTTCCAGATACTTCGGAGTTTCTCGATCTGTTCGTGTAGGTTTCCTGGCATTAATCTAATGTTCAGTGCGGAGTATTGATTGCGAAGCATTAGGCAGACCGGGGGCATCCCGTTATGCAAAGATGCCACGTTAAAATCACGTACCACACCTACTACATTGTAGCCACCTTCACGTCCATTATTGAATTTCCGGTTTTCAAGATTGGTCCAACCATACTTTTTATAAGCTGTTTCATTGAGGTAACAGGAAACATCTTTGTCTGAGGTCAAAAATGGTCTTCCTTCCAGTAACTTGATGTCAAAAGTATTCAGAAACTCTTCATCAACAAAAATACAGTCCACATTGAAGTTTTTACCTTCTTTATTGCTTCCCATACTCATACGGATGGCTCCTGGCCCACCGTGGCTAAAAGAAGTACTTTTTACAAAGGAGCAATGTCCAATTTGCTGTTTAAGTGCTTCCTTCCCTTTAAAATTATCTCCAATATCCAGCCTGAGCAAACCTTCTTTGTTGAAGCCTATATCGGTCATCTTTACATAGTGCAATTGTTTTTGGATCACCACAAAGCCTATCAACAATGTGATGGCGGTTGTTAACTGGAAAACTGTCAACCCCTTTTTTCCCAACTTTTTTCCCATTACAGTCACCTTTTTTCCGAATAATCGCTGCACATTAAATTGCGAAATAATATAGACCGGGGCAAAAGAAGAAACAAGGATGACTGTAAACAGAATGAATAAGAACACGGACAGCAATGTGGGGGAGAACAACAAACCAAAATTGAGTGGGCAATTCAGAAGCACCCCGGCGAAAGGAAGCAACACCCAAGTAATTCCAATGGCCATCGCAAAAGCTATCGATACTGACAAAGTCACTTCGGTCAGGTAATAGACGCACAAGTGTCTAACCCCAGCCCCATTGGTAATTTTGATCCCGATTTCTCTTAAGGTGGTTAATTGTTTGGATAAGGAGATATTGATATAATTGATGACTGACAACAACAGGATTAGCGAGGCGATAGAAAGAAAAATGAGGATCATAGCCTTGCTGCCCAATCTGTTCGCACTTCCATCTATGCCCGGATGGAGATAAATGTCGGTCAACGGCTGAAACGTTATTTTTTCCATTTTCGATTTATTTGCCGGGATGTTTGCATTGATGCTGGTTTCCAGTTGCTTTACGTTTGCCCCTATGGCCACTTGAACGTACAAATCGAGGGGGCTGTAACATTGGTTGTCGTTGCAATACTGAGCAAACCGTAGACTTTCATTGTCGCCATTGAAAAATAAGTTTGCTCCAAGACTGGCATTTGCAGGTAGGTCTTCCGATACCGCACTCACCGATACTTCAAACATGCTTACAAAATTGACAGTCTCCCCCACCACATCTATCCGTCCAAAAAGTTTTTCGGCTGTGGAACGTGTTAAGACCACCGAATTAAGATCCGCAAATGGCTTGTCTGTATTGCCAGCAATGATCTTTACCGAAAAAGCTTTGAAGAAATCGTTGGTAGTACTGATCATATCATTGACCATGATATAATCCTCCCCCTTCTGTTTCTTCAGAAAAACAGGATGGTTGGCACCAATCGTCATGTAGTGCAATGGAACGACCGATTTGATTTGAGGGTATTGCTCTTTCAACTGTTTGGCCACATCGTAATCAATGCTGGAAGAATTCTTTTTGGCATCGAGTATCCTGTAAATATGCTGATAATCCGGGAATGTCTTATCAACACTGTATTCGTTGAAGACAAACAAGGCAAGCACCATGCAAACGGCAAACCCCACGGCAAACCCGCCGATATTGAGCAAGGAAAACTTCTTGTTCTTAATTATACTCCTAAACGAAAATCTTATATAATGTAAAAACATATTTATATTTTTTTAAATTACTTATTCATACCTCAAACTCTCCACAGGATTCCTTGTAGCTGCCTTCCAACTCTGCCAGCTTACCGTTAATACTGCTACTGCCATAGCAATAATTCCCGCCAGAACAAATACCCACCAACTTAATGTAGTCTTGTAAGCAAAGTTTTGCAGCCATTTATGCATGAAATACCAGGCAATAGGTGAGGCAATTACAAATGCGATAATTACCCATTTGATAAAATTTGTATTGAGCATGGCTAGAATTTCGGTAACACGGGCCCCGTTTACTTTTCGGATGCCTATTTCTTTGGTTCGTTGTTCAGCTATAAAAACAGATAACCCTACAAGCCCAAGTATTGCAATGGAAATCGCAAGTATCATAAAGTAACTGAATAAGGTTTTTAAGATATCTTCAGCTTTATAGAGTTGTTTATAACTGTCATTTACATACCAGGAGGAGAAAGAATAATCAGAAGTGTTATACGTTTGCCATGTTTTTTCGATAAAGGCCAGGGTTTTATTCCGGTCGAACGGGGTTATTCTAATGGACACAAGATTGAAATCAGAAGGATCGTAATACATGATGATTGGACTTAACGGGTTGTGCAATGATTCGTAGTGAAAATCCTTAACAACACCAATCACGTTTCCTTTCCGGCCACCATATTCAATTATTTGCCCAATGGCCTCTTTGGGAGTTTTCCATCCCATTTTTCCAACAGCCGACTCATTAATAATATATTCATGAGCTGTGGAAATTTTTTCATTAAAGTTTCTTCCTGCCGCCAACTGAATTTTATACGTAGGAATAAACTGTTCGTCAACTCTTATATTGGCCAATCTAAATCCCAAAGGAATAAGGTTACCGTTCGAATAAATCTTTGCACCACTGGAATCCCAGAGCCCTTCCGATGGTATCCGTTTCGATGCGGAAACAGACAAAATATTTGGGTTTTGAGTTAGTTGCTTTTTGAATACATCAAGTTTGTCTATCAACAGGGTCATTGCGGGTATCACTACCACATTTTCTTTGTTAAGACCAAGCTCTTTGTTGCGAATGTAATTCAATTGCTTGGATACCGATAAAAATGAGATAATCAATACTATCGAAACAATAAACTGAAACACTACAAGGCCATTACGAAAATAAGTTGTTTGCGGGGTGAACTCAGCTTTGATTGCCGGTCGATACGATGAGATAAGTACCGGATATATGCCGGATAGTAGCCCGGTTAATACGGATAAAATGACAAAACCACTTATCAGGCCAATGTTTTCTTCGATTTTAAAATCAGGAAGAGGATTATTAAATATTTTATTAAACTCAGGCAGGGTAATCGAAACAATACATACGGCAGCGATAAAGGCTATTAAACTAAATAAAACCGACTCTGCTAACAGATGAAAGGTTAATTTCCATTGAGAGGCACCAATGATCTTCTTGATTTTTATTTCCTTTATCCGTTTGGAATACATGGCCGCATTTAAGTTCATGTAGTTTATGCTTCCCATAATCAGGATAAGTAATGCAATGGACGTTAAGATGTATATGTATGAGCGGCTGCTATACCAATTAAAATGAATGTCCGTGAGATGTTCAAGTCTGATTTTCGTCCATTTTGTACCGTTATTTAAAGATTTGTCAATGAAGGTATCCAGCTTTTTATCAAAATCCGCCGGTAAATATGGAATTAATGCAAAAGTTTCGTAGTTATTACTGCTCCAGTCTTTCAGTTCGTTCGGATTTGCCAATGATTCCAACGTACAAAAGGATATAAAGAAATCCGGATTGAAATGACTATTTTGCTTCCATCTTTTAAACGTCCCTGCAACCTGTAATGCATGTTTTCCCCCTTTTTCATCTTTGAACTCCAAAATTTTACCAATTGCGTTACTTCCGTGAAAATATTTATACGCTGCAGCATCGGATATGATTACTGAAAATGGCAAATCGAGGAGTTTACCGTTTTCGGGTAATCCTTCAAAATCGAATATTTTTAGCACTTCAGGTTCTGCAAAACAGACATTGTTTTCTTCTATTTTTCTATTGTCTGACAGAAAAACTATACCTGTATGATAGACCCTTGTAATATTTTTAATCTCCGGGAATTCATTTTTTAACAAAGGTGCAATAGTAGGTGCTACATATGGTATATGAAGGTTCTCTGTTCCATTTGAATCATAAAAATACCGGTGTATCCGGTAAATAGTTTCGCTGTTTTTTTGGAATCGATCATAACTAAGCTCGTTTTTTATCCACAGGGTAATAAATATTATGCATACAAAGCCCAGCGCTAATCCGGACAGGTTGATGAAATTAAAAAGTGGATTCCGCTTAATATTTCTGAACATGGAAGTAATAATCCGTTTCATTTTTATTTTCGTTTAGTTTGTCTTATTCATACCTCAAACTTTCCACAGGATTTTTAGTTGCGGCTCTGTACGACTGCCAGCTTACCGTTAATACTGCTACCGCCATGGCAATAATTCCCGCCAGGACAAATACCCACCAACTTAATTCCGTTTTGTATGCAAAATTTTGGAGCCATTTGTGCATGGCATAATAAGCAATGGGGGAGGCTATAACAAAAGCTATAACAGTTAATTTTACAAAGTCGCGGTTGAGCAGAACCATTACTTCTGATATACTGGCACCGTTTATTTTGCGGATTCCAATTTCTTTTATGCGGTTGAGGCAAATCATAAAAATTTGTCCCAGGAGACCCATACAGGTTAAGACAATTGCAATAATTGAAAAGAAGGTAATTGAACTGGCAAGCTTTTCTTCTTTGGCATACATCGACTGGAAAAAATCATCGTAAAACATAAAATTCATAGGTTCGTAAGGGAAAAGGGTTTTCCACAGTTGTTTGATTTTGCTGATATTTTGGCCAATATTGCCTGAAGTAAGCCTTACCGAAAGTATGTTGGCATTTGGAGCCCCATTAAAAATTAAAGCTAAGGGTTCAACGGCCTTGTAGTACGATTCGAATTTGAAATCTTTTACAATACCAACCACGTTGTAATCTAAACCGTTGTTGTATTTCTTATCTTCAAAGCTATCCCAGCCAAACTGTTTCAGAGCTACTTCATTAAGCAAACAGGCCTTTCTTAAATCGCTATTCATAAAATCGCGACCTTTCACCAATTCAATGTTCATGGTTTTTAAATAGTCCTTGCCTACAGGAATGACATTGATGTTAAAGCTTTTTTCCCCTGTATTACTGTCCATTCTGTTATTGATCATTCCTGGGCATCCCTGGCTCAGCGAACAACTTTTTATAAAAGGTAGTTTGCCAATTTCTTGTATCAAAACCTCGGTTCTGTTGAAATTATCGGGTATGTCAATGCGCACCAACATTTCGCGCCCGAAACCAGGATCGGAATA
>DATBXH010000937.1:0-2176 GCA_036514375.1 Bacteroidales bacterium
AAATAGGATCTCAATTAGTAAACGTCTTATATATCCTTGATGAACCCAGCATTGGTCTTCACCAGCGGGATAACCACCGGCTTATCGAATCGCTCAAAAAGCTTCGCGACGCAGGTAATTCTGTAATTGTTGTGGAACATGATAAGGACATGATCCTCTCTGCCGATCATATTGTGGATATTGGGCCATATGCCGGCCGTATGGGTGGTAATGTCGTGGCGCAGGGAACTCCCAAAGAGATTGTGGAATCGGGCTCACTCACATCCCAGTACCTTAATCATCATAAAACCATTGCAATTCCTGAGAAACGTCGCAAAGGTTCGGGCAAATTCCTCACATTAAAAGGAGCCAAAGGGAATAATCTGAAAAATATTACGGTAAAATTTCCTCTTGGAACATTCATTTGTATAACGGGAGTTTCCGGAAGCGGTAAATCAACCCTGATAAATGAAACGCTGCAACCTATTCTAAGCAAACATTTCTATAACTCGGTGCTCGATCCGTTACCTTATGATTCCATCGAAGGGTTGGAATTTATCGATAAAGTCATTCAGGTAGATCAGTCACCCATCGGACGCACACCCCGATCGAACCCGGCAACATATACAGGTGTATTCAGCGATATCCGAAACCTGTTCGCCATGACACCCGAAGCCAAAATACGTGCTTATCAACCAGGGCGTTTCTCCTTTAACGTTAAAGGTGGTCGTTGCGAAACATGTACAGGAGCTGGCGTTCAGACAATTGAAATGAATTTTCTCCCTGATGTATTTGTGGTTTGTCGCGACTGTAATGGAAAACGTTACAATCGCGAAACCTTGGAAGTTAAATACAAAGGCAAATCCATTAGTGATGTACTGGAAATGACCATCAACCAATCGGTTGAGTTCTTCGAGAATATTCCGTCCATTTTGAATCGTTTGATTACATTACAGCAAGTCGGACTTGGTTATATCAAACTGGGCCAACCTTCTACAACCTTATCAGGTGGAGAATCGCAACGGGTTAAACTTGCAGCAGAATTGGCCAAACGAGATACAGGTAAGACCGTTTATATACTTGATGAACCGACAACAGGATTGCATTTCGAAGATGTCAGGGTATTGCTGGATGTGCTTTACCGTTTGGTAAACCGGGGGAATACAGTAATTGTCATCGAACATAACTTTGATGTAATCAAGGTAGCGGATTATATCATTGATATTGGCAAAGAAGGTGGCGCAAAGGGAGGCGAAGTAATCTGTACCGGTGTGCCGGAAGAAGTAGCCAAACATCCATCAAGCTATACGGCTCAATTTTTGAGGGAGGAATTAAAATAATTAATCAATACGCTAATGAGCTAATATGCCAATAAATCAATTATTAAAGACTTGTTTAAATTAACGCATTTGCATATTAGCGCATTAATACATTAGTAAATTTATATTTATGTCAACTAGCGAAGAAAAGATTAGAAACGCGTTTCAGGAAAAAAATTGGGCTGAAATAAAATCAGAAGACTCCTGGAGAATTTTTAAAATTATGTCGGAATTTGTGGAAGGGTACGAAAAGATGTCACGTATCGGGCCTTGTGTTTCCATATTTGGATCAGCACGCACAAAACCCACCACAAAATATTATAAACTGGCCGAGGAAATTGCCTTCAAACTTACGCAATTTGGCTATGGTGTAATTACCGGCGGCGGGCCTGGTATTATGGAAGCTGCCAATCTCGGCGCAAAGCGAGGTAAAGGCCGTTCGGTTGGTATGAATATCCATCTGCCATATGAACAAGAACATAACATGTTTATCGATCACGATAAGCTTATTACCTTCGATTACTTTTTTGTACGTAAGACTATGTTCATGAAGTATTCGCAAGGCTTCATCGTATTGCCCGGAGGCTTCGGAACATTCGATGAACTTTTCGAGGCACTTACGCTTATTCAGACGGATAAGATTGGACGTTTCCCTATTGTTTTGGTTGGTAAGGAATACTGGAAAGGTCTTGTTGAATGGATTAAGGAGGTAATGCTCGAAGAGGAACAAAATATCCACATTGATGACCTCAGCCTTTTTGAAGTCGTTGATGAAGCCGACGAAGCCGTAGAAATCATCAACCGCTTCTATTCGAAATACATGCTGAGCCCGAATTTTTAATAGTCCATCCCGGATTTCTAGAATATTGAAATTTTCC
>DATBXH010000938.1:0-4793 GCA_036514375.1 Bacteroidales bacterium
TAATTCGCCGGCACATTTCAACCCCATCCATAACGGGCATCATTACATCGGTTATAATAATATCCGGGAATTCCTGTTCTGCTTTCTTATATCCTTCTTCTCCATTAACTGCGGTAATAACCCTGGCAAATTCAGAGATTTCCCTTTTCAGGAATTTCCTTAAGTCGGTATTGTCCTCCACAACTAATATGCAATAGCCTGATAGCCCTGAAATAGTTAACAATTCATGGTCACTCCCCGCTTCTTCAATTGGTAAATTTTTATTGATGCGAAAGGATATAGGGGTGAAGTCTGTATTCTCTTCATGCAGATATGCCCTTTCACCGGAAGGTATTTGCACTGTAAAAGTGGTGCCCTTACCAATTTCACTTTCAACTGCGATACTCCCTTTATGAATGGTTACAAGCTCCTTTACCAGGTTCAGTCCAATACCGCTACTGCCTATATCCGAATCATGGTTTAGCGCATTATGCTGAACCGAATAAAACCGGTTGAATATTTTGTCAAGATCATCTTTGTTTATTCCCAGGCCACTGTCTTTTACAATAATTTTAACAGTTCCGGAGTTTGTAACCGTTTGCCATTCATTTGTATCGTTTTTACTATCAATTACAATATTTACTGAAATACTGCCACCCCCTGGAGTATATTTAAATGCGTTGGTAAGAAGGTTGGTGATGATTGTTTCAAGTTTATCCGGATCGAATAAGGTGTAAAAATCATCCATATTTGAATGAAATGACAAGTTTATATCATTAGCGAATGCGTTTTGTCGAAACAATAAAATTATATCTTTAATGAAAACTATAAAGTTGGCGCTTTTTAACTCGAGGTGAAGTGATTTCTCATCAATTTTTCGTAAGCTTAGTAACTGGTTTATTAAACGGGAAAGCTTGCTATTGCTCTTTTGTATTAATTCAAGATATTCTCGTTGGTTATTATCAGTCGTAATTTTTAAAAGTTTATCGAGTGGTGCGGTAATTAACGTAAGAGGTGTGCGTAACTCGTGCGAGATATTCGTAAAAAAGTGCAATTTATATTGATCGGCCTCATGCAATTGTTGTGATATCTGAGCTATTTCGAGGTTCATCTTCTCGATCTTCTTTTTTTGTTCTATCAAAATAAGGTTGTCCCTTTTTTTACGCAAATAGCTTTTGTATACTATAAATAATGTGACCATTAAAAAGATTAGAGCGATTGAAGCAAATGCAACAATTTGCCATTGCTTTTTGAGTCTCGATTCTGATAATTGTTTTTCCCGGTCAATTGAATCGGCGAGCTTTGACAACTGTAAATGAAACCCAAGCCCGGAAATATTTTCAACCTTCTGTATCGATGTAAGAGAATCCTTCAGTTGGTTTGAAAGCGATAAATACACTCCTGCATCTCTGTATAAATGTTTTTTCACAAGTACATTTCCCAATGCGAAGGCCGACTTTTGAAGATAAGGAAGGTCATTCCCCACTTTGGCAAAATCATACGCGGTTTTAAAATATTTTTCGGCTTTAGACAGGTCCTGTGTTTGTTGGTAAGTATTACCTAAACAATAATATGAGATTGACCTCTGGACATTTGCATTAAATTTATTGGCTAATTCCAATGATTTTTCATAGAACCAGATAGCTTTATTCCGGTCTGCCATTTTCAGATATACATTGCCTAAATTAATAAACCGGTTGTGATAACCAATATAAGGGTGTATACGGCAAGGTAATTCTTTACTTTTGGTATAATATGCGATCGCTTTATTAAAATCTCCTTTTTGCTCAAATATTTCGCCCATCAAATTATAGGCATCGGAATGCGAATGTATATAATATGATTCTCCGGAAATAGAAAGGCATTTTTTTAAATATTGAATAGCCAATGAATCGTTCCCCATCTTGTGGTAACCAACACCTATTAACAGGTACCGGTTCTGATAAACTCCTTTGTTTGGGTTTTTAATTTTATCAAGAAATTCAATACTTTTCAACTGATAATCTATGGCAGCCTGGTAATTTTCGGAATTGTCAATTAAAAATTGTCCTATGGTCCGATATATATTGGATAGATCGTTGATATTTTGGGTTTTCTCGGCCAATTCAAGCGATTTTTGAAAATAGACTGAAGCTTCGCGGTAGTTTTTTAACTGTATATAATAATTTGCAACAGCACTATATAATGATCTTAGTCCCTCAGGGTTTTGGTTCAGTTTCGGATGTTGGATAACCTCTTTAATCAGAGATGAAGCCTTGCCATAGTCTTTAATCCGGACATAATAACCAGCAACAACAACATATAATGAGCTTAATTCGCGAGGATTTTGACATAGTCTTGGATGCTGAAAGGCCAGTTTAATTAACGAATCCATTTTTTCCGAACCGGCTTTTGGGTTAGAGAGATTCATGATCCAATCCATTGCTGAACTTAAACCCTCAGCATCGCTTTTCTGAATAACTTCAAACATTTTTTGTGCGCAAATTAGCGCTGAGTCTAGTCTTGCATATTTTATGTGAATCTGAACAAGATTAGAAAAGCTTTTAGCAGCATAATAGCTGTTCCCTTTCCGGGTTGCCAATTGAAATAGTTTAACTGCAGTATCAATACTCCCGCTGTATAACTCCCAATCTCCTTTATCAAATAATGCTTTTCCTAACGTATCCTGATTTGGTAAAGTGCTTGTTAGTGATTTTTGATTCTTCTCTGATTTACCTGTTACAGATAAACCATTCCTGTGTTTTAACTCATGCTGTGTAGTTCTGTTAATAATTACAAAGATACCACCTGATAATATCAAGGCAAATCCGATGGCATAACGATTGAAACGAGTGGCTATCTTTTGCAATAACGGGTTATGTGATCGTAACACACTGAATATTTTCATTGTATAGTCTCATAAAAACATTTCAAAAGGCATGAATAGCTGAAGTCTACTGGTATTGTGCCGGATTTTCCGGAAGCGCTTATTATAATTGATTTTTTATTCATTTTTCAAGGCGTTGCAATCTATCATTGAGTTTTTACACTTACTTACAACAGTCGAAGGTATTCGACGTTGGGGATTTCGTGGTTGCGTTCCTATCCTCCGTTACAAACCTTGCCAACGAGAACCGAACTTGCCCCCCAATGGCGTATGACCGCTTATTATCGGCTGGCATTTTTTCAATCGTTATTTCTCAAAAAATGTATGTCCGCTTTTATAACTATATAGAAATTGATTTTCATTCGTTTACCCCGGCCCTAAAGGGAGCGAACGAAAATCAATTTCCTCCCTTCAGGGCTGGGGTGAAGAAATTGATTTTCCATGATATCCTGATAAAATAGTTATAAATGCGGACACTCATTTCTCAAAATTAGCAAAAAAAACTTTCGTGCGTAAAAGCTCACACACGAAAGGAATTTTCAATTTCACATTTTGATCAAACCGCATATTTACGGTTGACTTCATCACACTTTAAATCTTCTTTCCTATATAAAACATATAGCCATAATATGCTTTATATTTGTAATATAACTCTGCCTCATATCGCATGGATGCGACAAATTCTTTTATGGTATTGTTCCCGTCATATTTTTTCAGAAAGGATTCTCGTCTCAATGTTTGCCAGGAATAATAGTCTATCCAAATAGTCTCGGGCAAGATATAAGTGGCAACCGGAAGATAACCTGCTTTTTGCATTTGAGCAACCTTGTTCGGGATTGTATCTATTTCGGGATAGACATTTTGCCAAAAATCCTGAATTTCGGCAGGTCGCTCTTCGCTAAACCAAGTATTTTCCGTAACTGCGATATATCCGCCCTGTTTCAGAAATTTCCTCCATTCGTTCAGTCCACGCTCAAATCCAATGTTATAAATCGCACCTTCCGACCAAATCAAGTCTAATTCTTCTTCTTGAAATGGAAGATTTTCCATATTGCCGACAATGCCTTTCACTCTACCTTGAAGATTTTTGATTTGGGCATTTTGGTTGAATTGATTTATAAAATCTGGCCAAGCATCAACACCGATAATTTCACACGTTGTACTTTCTCCTAATACCATTGTTTGACCACCTGTTCCACAACCAATATCGGCAATTTTGGACTTTTCGGTAAGGCCACCTATAAACCGCAATGCTTTAAGCGTTTCTTCCGAACTTCCGGGACCTTGACGTTCTGTATTTGAAAAAAAGTCATAAATAATATTCAAGTCAAATTCGTGAATTGTCTGTTTTTCGTTGTTCATTTTCTTTTATTTTGTTGCATACACGAAAAGCATCACAATGCTTTCATCATTGTACGCAAATTAAAACTTAAATTAATTTAACAGAGAAATGCTCCCGAGAAGAGTTATCCGAGAACAAACAAAGATACAATCCATACAAAAAGTACAGATTGTTTACAGAACAATATCCGAATTAAAAATAAACATCCAATTGTTTTAATGTGTGCAAAGATATAAAAAGTAATAAAACTTGAAACTTTTAATTCTATTTCTATTGATTTGGTTCTTTAACCCAGATTCTGCAATAGAAAAAATAATTGCAGAACGATTTAGAAAATCAATTCTTTCGCAAATGCCTCAAGATGATTTTCTAAATCGGGAATATCCCAACTAAAGCAAATAGTTCGCCTCTTTCATCGGCTCCTGTTGCTTAATTTGGGTTTAATATTTTGGGCTCTTATCCACAAAACAGAAAGTAACTGGTTGCAATTTCCTTTGTCATAAAGGTGGTAAATGCCCAATTAAGATTAATGAAATCCCTGTCAATACACCGGAAGTATTAGGCATAAGAACTCCTCCATTTTTAGTTGGTTTTTTAAAAACCAAA
>DATBXH010000939.1:0-9010 GCA_036514375.1 Bacteroidales bacterium
CGGTCCCCAGTTTGACGTGCTGAAACCGGGTACTTATTATATAAACCCATTGATGTTCCGGGTTGAACTGGATGATGTGGCCATTGTTCAACGCGGACAGGTGGCTGTGGTTGTTTCTAACGTGGGAGAAGAACCGGAGCAAGTTAAAAAGATGATGCAGGAAACAGCGCTTCGCGAAGCCGGAATGCTGGAACGTGGTGAGTCACCTGCTGCTGAAAAGAGGCTGGAAACAGGAATCGAACGATATGTAGTTCCCAAAGGGTTCCGTGGTATTCAGCAGGAAGTAGCCGGTCCCGGTATTTATTACCTCAACCGTCGTGCTTACATTGCTTATGTAATTGATACCACCAATATCACCATTGATTGGGACGAAAGTTCGGATACCAAGTTCGATCCTTTAAAAGTGATTTCGCGCGATGGTTTCGAAATCAGCGTGTCGGTAAAAGTTATTATTCGTGTTCGCCCGGATCAGGCACCTTATATGGTTTCAAAGATCGGATCCATCGATAACCTCATCCAGCATGTGATTCATCCAATGATTGACTCCAGTTTCAGGAATCAGGCATCATCGACTTCAGCCATGAACTTCTTACAGGATCGCCAGGAAGAACAACGGAAAGCCGAAGAACGGGCACGTATTGAACTCGAAAAATACCATGTCGAATGTGTATCTGTGCTTATCTGCCAGATCAGACTTCCACAGGAACTGATGGATACCCAAACCATGAAGATCATTGCCCAGCAGCAACAGGCCATGTACCAGGAACAACAGAAAGCAGAACAAACACGTATTGCTACTGAAAAAACCAGGTCGGAAGCCGAGATGCAGAAAAGTCTGGTAGAAGCTGAAATCGGTGTAAAAATCTCGGAACAAACCAAACTCAAAACCATTCGTTTTGCAGAAGGTGAAGCCGAAAGTACCAGAATACGGGCTGAAGGCGAGGCCAAAGGTATCAAAGCCATTGGTGATGCCGAAGGTTCTAAAATCCTTGCAATGGGAGAAGCCACAGCTAAAGCTTACGAACTACAGAACAAAGCCATCGGACAGCAAGGCGTTACTGCCATTGAAGTGGCCAAACAGGTAGCTTCAGGTAATGTAAAAGTAACACCCGACTTCCTTATCCAGGGCGAAAACAATGTGGGCGGATTACTGGCAGGTTATCTCACCCAGTTGATTACCAATAAGGATAAAGAACAGGTTAAGGAAGAAAAGAAGAAATAAACATCTATAAGAACAAAGCCACGAACGCACCTTTTATTTGCGCGTTCGTAGCTTTGTTTTTTTTTCGGCTGGCAGAGGCTCTACTTGCAGTTATCATTTAACCCGGCAGATGAACCCTGTACGAATGAACTTCTTCTTGTTTCATAACAACATTCCTGAGCTGCAACGCAGCGACCTATTTGTAGCAACTAAACACTATCCGAAGATGAAAGCCGCATAGCAGAGGCCTATTTTATTTGTCACAAAGGTTTTATTTTTTTACATCCTTTTGTCTTGACACAAAAGGATCAAAAAGTCAAGAAAGTATGACGCTATACGGTGCTCTGACCCATGGCTTTCGCTCCTCTTGTACGCCATATTTTCCGAGCTCTTCTTTTATTTTATTCTTTCAACTTCTCAGGAATTATTTTCATTTTTTAATTCCTTCATTTCTTTCATTCCTTGTTACCGTGAAACCACATCTTTAAGTGTTTGTCGCAGGATATTAACTTCTATTTCAAGCTCCTTTATACGTTCCTGCAACGGCAATTTAATGGCTTCTTCGTCTACTTTTACCTCATAATTGGGTTCGGAATAGGGTAAGGACGCTGCAATCTCACGGAAAAAATTATACTGGAAAATTTCCGAAAGCTTCAATAGCTTATGAACTTGTATGGTTCGTCTGCTAAACATACCCTGTATCGATGTAGGTTGTACATTCAGCTTGCGTGCCATTTCGGCAGAAGAATAATGATTACGCTGCATTTCCCTGCGAACCATAGAAATGACTTCAATCTGTTCCATAACCTGAATTTTTAAAATGATATGGTAAATTTCGATTATTTACAAGCTTTTTACAAATTTAATTCATATAAAACTTATTTTAATAAATATATAACTATTAAATATACATTTATAATTAATTCTTATGAAATCGTAATGAATAAAAATTTATTTCTAATGAAATATTATACATTAGTAACTATAAAAAATTTACTCACAATGAGTCAATTTGCATTTCCTATGAATTAATTTCAACTTCTAATGGATTATTATACACTCCCAACTTAAAATTTCTTACTCCCAATGAATAAAAATACACTCCTAATTTAAAAAAATATACTTTAAATAATTATTTATTCATTCCGGACTTATAAAAATTCACTTCTAATGATTAAATATACACTTAATGCTAATATCCTTCAAAAGGAAGATGCATGAATTATGCATTACAAGCTATGAAAAAAAGTTTATTTTTCTGCTTTATCTCTTCAAGGTCCTGGGAAGAAAGAGTAGAAGAATCTTTTTAATCTGTCAAAATAAAATCAAGGTATATGTAGCATAATTACAAAATCCATCTCATTTTAAATAGCAGTATAGCTTTTGTTTTTACCCGGTATATTATAAATTTGTTGCTCTGCAAGAGTTTGTTCTATGATACAACACAACAACTAATATTTACCATGATGTCTTTCAAAAAAATAGTTTCCTATAATAACTTCCATAAGGGTTTTGGTTTTTCCTATTTCATGCCTCACACAAAACGACGCCTGCTGAGTGCATTAATTATCCTATGCGTTATTTTTGGATTTATCAATCCTACCCCAAAAAATACATATCATTCGGTAAGCTTCTCCGGCATGTCCGATCCAAACAAGGGATGGGTGGGAACATGGGGTACTTCTCCGCAATTGGTCGAACCCAATAACATGCCTCCTGCACCGGGGTTAACCAATAATACGTTGCGACAGGTAGTGCGCGTTTCCATTGGCGGAGATATGATCAGATTACGATTCTCTAACGAATTCAGCAAAAGTCCGGTTACCATGAAAGCGGTGCAAATTGCCGTTTCAAAGGGAGGAAGCGTTATCGATCCATCTACGGTAAAAGAATTAAAATTTAATCATAAAGCCGAAGTAATTATGAACCCCGGCGGTGCGGTTACTTCCGATCCCATTTCGTTTCATCTGGAACCAAGGATGGATGTTGCTATCACCATCTATTTTGGTGAGACCTCACCGGATGTAACCGGTCATCCTGGTTCTCGCACCACTTCGTACCTGCTTTCAGGTAACAATATCTCTTCCGTTGATTTTGCCGGAGCTGCGCCCACCGATCATTGGTACGTTATTAACACCATCGATGTAAATGCACCTAAGTCATCGGCAGTGGTTGCTCTGGGCAATTCCATTACCGATGGACGTGGTTCGGGTACAAACGTGCAAGATCGCTGGCCCGATATGCTGTCTCAAAGTCTTCTGAAGAATGCCAAAACCCAAAATATAGGAGTACTCAATAAAGGCATCGGCGGTAATTGTGTGCTTAAACAATGCCTTGGTCCCTCAGCTCTCGACCGGTTCGACCGCGATGTGCTTGAACAATCCGGTGTCCGTTGGCTGATTATTTTAGAAGGAGTAAACGATCTTGGGGGTACCAGGGACAGTGCTGCCGCTTTTCAGGTAGCTAAAGACCTTATATCGGCATACGAACAAATGATAACCAAGGCGCATGCCAAAGGAATTAAAGTTTACGGCGCTACCATACTGCCTTTTGGCAAATCGTTCTATTATAAAGAGTATCGCGAAAAAGCAAGGAGCATCGTTAACGAATGGATTCGTACCAGTGGACGTTTTGATGCAGTGATTGATTTTGATAAGGTGATGCGTGATCCCAATGATATCATATCGCTGATTCCTTCACTTCAGTCAGGCGATTTCCTTCATCCGAATGAGCCAGGTTACAAAACCATGGGCGAAGCCATTGATCTGTCGTTGTTCAAATAAAATAAAGTAACAAGATACTTTACTTATAAACCTGTTTATGAGAACACCTCTGATCGTACTCCTGTTTCTTCTGAACTCCATGCTTGTCTGGGGCGGGGGACCCTTCTTTAATGTGCTGGATTACGGAGCAAAGAATGATGGTTCTGCGCGAGCTACAGCTGGTATCAATGCAGCCATTCAGGCTGCGAAAGCCGCAGGTGGCGGAACGGTTTACATCCCTGCCGGAAAATATGTAACCGGTCCTATTGAGCTGGTCAGTAACCTGATTCTTTACATTGATGCAGGCGCTACCCTTCAGTTCCCTGCCGAACATCTGTCGTTTACAAAAGGGAGGCATCAGGGAATAGAATGTCTCACTGCTGTTCCACTCATCGGAGGACATGATTTGGAGAATGTTACCATCACAGGCCGGGGAACCATAACCACAAATAATGCGGACTGGATGAAAATTATGGGGCGAAGTCAGGGTTCAGCTGCCGGTCCTAACTGGGCACATCTTTTGGAATCTCTTGAACATAAAACTCCTGCCACGGAAGAAGAGTATCTGAAAGCTGCCCCCGAGCTACGACCTCCGTTTATCCAGGCCATGAACTCCAAAAATATCCTGATCGAAGGTATTCACATTATCGGTTCAGCCATGTGGCCCATTCATTTACTTTACTCGGAAAATGCAGTGGTAAGGGATGTTATTGTGGAAACGTATCCGGGCGTCCACACTGGTGGCATTTACGTGGATTCGAGCAAGGATATCCGGATCTCCGATTGCTTTATCGAAACCGGTGATGATGGCATTGTCCTAAAGTCCGGTAAAGATGCCGACGGATTACGTGTAAATCGCCCTACGGAAAATGTGTCGATTACCAATTGTACCATACGACGGGCACATGGCGCTATAACTCTCGGGAGTGAAACAGCAGGTGGAATTCGAAATATCGTTGTAAGCAACATCACGTGTCAGGGAACACAAATCGGCATACGAATCAAAAGCCGGCGTGGTCGAGGAGGATTCATTGAAGATGTACGTTTCAGTAATCTGACGATGGAGGAGGTGGGTCAAGCCATCAACATTACCAACTATTACCAGATGGAAGGCGAAACAAAAACTCCGGAAGAACCGGTTTCGAATCGCACTCCTATATTTCGCAACATTGCCATCAGTAACATCACCATTCATAACGCACGGGTGGCTATTTATGTAGAAGGATTGCCGGAGATGCCCATTTCAGGGCTTCGTATCAGCGATGTGGCAGCCGTTTGCAAAATAGGACTTAAAGCATCGAATACCACTGCTATGGAACTTCATCATGTACAGTTAAACGCCGAAACCGGACCAACTTTCATGGTGCGTAACTCAAAGGATTTGGAACTGGACGGAGTATCGACAAGAAAACCGGTAGCAGATGAACCTGTTATCAGACTGGATGCCTGCCTCGATGCTATTATCCGAAACAGCCGTGCTTATGAAGGAACCGGTACGTTCCTCTCCATTGGCAACGGCGAATTAAAAAGCATTGCTATGGAAGGTAATGTACTCGGCCATGCAAAGCAAGCCTCGATAGAAGAAACTAAGGAATTCTGGAAAAACTCGGAACCTGCCACGGAAGGAGAATAGTGATAAACGACTAACACCCTCAGGGTTTTGAAAACCCTGAGGGTGTTTTAATATTAAATTTTAAGCTGTAAACTATATATTAAAAAATCAACGATTTACAGGATAAGCTCCTACATACGGACTGTACTTCTTTGGTAAGTCCAAAAGTTTCTCGATCTCTGCCGGCAACTGAGCAGCTGCCATTTTAGCAGTAAAGCCCGGAGCTAGCTGATAATTACCAAGCTGAGAACTCTTGAATAATGACAAATTAGAATTTTCAATATATACACTGTGTACCGACGATCCATCAAATACTTTCTGTAAAGCATCCAATGACTCAACGTCCTGCTGGCAATCGCTATTAGCAGCAGGGCTCCAGTAAACCAGGGTTTTAAAACCACTTTCAGGATTTCTCACGTAAACATTATAATCATATTGCTTCAACGGTGATTTATCGAGCTTTTGGCAAAGTACAGCAGGTTGCCAAACCAGCATCAATGGCCTTTTAAAATTTGCATCACCGGTAAGCAGATTATTTACAAATACATGTCCGAAACGTTCTTCAACTCCGGGACCTGTGCTGGGATGCCACCCAAAATGGTCACCAACTGCGCTGCGGGTATCACGACCAATACAGGCTGTACTGTTTACAAATGCATTTTGATATATCTGGGCATTATTACTATTCAGGATCATAATACCATGATCGCAGTTGACGAATACGTTACCTGCACAAATAACACCTTTCGAAATCTCAAAGAAAAAACCATTATTACTTGGCCACATCCTGTTGTTACTCCCAACGCCCTGGTTATTTCCAACTCCTTCTACCCAATTGTTGATAAAACGACCGTCAACATTTCCTACATCATACCAAATCCCGTTCGAAAGGGGTAGATCATAAATCAGATTATCTCGGCATGTGGTACGACGTGTCTGGTTAAAAATTTTCACAGCAGCCGGATAATAACCCGTTATATTCTCAATATTGTTGCGTGAAAACATGTTCTTCTCCAGCAAACAATCAGATGATGAAAGGAGATAAATACCTTCCGTAGAAGTATCGTGTACTTTACAATGTCTGATAACCATATTATCGCCCCTGAGATAAGCAGCAGCTCGTCCGCAGAATGATAGGGTACAATTTTCAATAACAGAGCCAACTACATCTTTACCAAAAGTGGATGGATCGGCTAAACCCTCTGGTTCAGTGCCATCAATTTCGAGGGCGCAGTAAGCGTACTGTGTAAGTGTAATTCCACGAATGATTGGGCCCTTATGGTCTGCTGCCATTCCATGGATTTCAGTCTTTAATCTGTGAAGTCCTCTGTTAAAAGCAGTTATTTCAACCAAATGATTTGTTGGATCTGTACCTATATAAACAAAGCCATTTTTATAGTCTATATAAAAAGAATTTTCGTCTACTTCGCCTTCCCATCCTGCTGACTGGAGGTATCTGCCATCCACAAAAACCATGTCATTGTTAAACTTATGCAGCGGTGTTTCTTTACCGAACCTGTCTCTCGACCACCAATTATCAGGTTCACCTGGGAAAAAATGTGACCAAGATGTTTTCCATAATTTTTGGCTGACACTTGTATTTTTCCAGTCTTTAGCTTCATAAGTGCCCTTTAAAACTGGTTGTTCGTCGGCATATGCCTGGATAATAAGCCCCTGATTAAATTCGAGGTCACCAGTACGGTAGGTTCCTCCACGCAAAATAATAGCATCACCAGTTTTTGCCTTGACAATTGCCGCTTCAATAGTTGTAGGCTGAGAAAGCTGGTCACCTTGAGCATCAGACTTACCATCAGGAGCTACGTAATAAATTTTACCTGTTACTTTAGGTAATTCGTAAGTTTGCTTGATAGGACCGTAAGGACCGCCCGAAGGTTGAGCATTAGCTAAAATAACCAATAAAGTTAAAGTAATAAAAGAGACCAGTTTAATCCAAATTCCTCCTAAAGGAACAGGCCTTTCCAAATTTTCAGGAGTTTGTTTTGTTAATGTAGTTTTCATCTGTTTTGTATGTATTAGTTAATAGAGTCGTTATAGCAAACAACAAAAAGAAAGAATAACAATTATAAACTTTCAGCAAAAAAGTTTATTATTTAATAGCTCCCCCATTATCCGTCTTCACTTGCGGTCCGCACAGTATCAATTTACCGGTAAGATCCTCAGCAAACAATATCATACCTTGGGATTCGATGCCCTTAATTTTACGAGGTTCCAAGTTGACAAGTACACTAACCTGCCTGCCTATCACTTCTTCAGGTGTAAAATGCTCTGCAATACCTGAGATAATAGTACGCTTATCGATGCCTGTATCAACCAAAAGCTTCATGAGCTTGGTGGTTTTTGCCACCTTTTCGGCTTCAAGAATGGTTCCGACGCGGATATCCATTTTCGAGAAATCATCGAAGGTTACATTATCTTTCTGCGGAGCAGCCTTGGCATTTCTGCGTTCATTTTCAGCCTTGATACGTTTTAAGCGTTCGAGCTGAATATCAATCGTGTTATCTTCAATCTTTTCGAATAATAAAGAAGGCTGACCTAACTGATGTCCAACCGGCAGCATTTGTTTTCCAATGGTTTCCCAATCAACCTGATTCAGATTAAGCATCTGTCTGAGAGATGCAGCACTCTTGGGCAGAAAAGGTTCCATCAGCACGGCAAGATTGGCAGTAATTTGCAACGAAACATTGAGGATAGTTTTCACCCTTGCTTCATCAGTCTTAATCAGTTTCCATGGCTCCGTATCGGCCAGGTACTTATTACCAAGACGGGCAAGGTTCATGGCTTCTTTCAAAGCTTCGCGGAAACGGAATGTTTCCAAAGCTTCTTCCAAATTCTTTTTAATATTCGCTACTTCGTTCCAGGTCTCCGTATCGAAATCCGTAAAACTGCCGGCCTGAGGAACTTTTCCCTCAAAATAATTCTGCGTTAGCACCAATGCACGGTTTACAAAATTCCCAAAGATGGCAACAAGCTCGCTGTTGTTTCGGGTTTGAAAATCCTTCCAGGTGAAATCATTATCTTTGGTTTCCGGCATGTTGGCACAAAGAACATATCGCAATACATCTTCTTTACCGGGAAAATCACCGAGGTATTCATGTAACCAGACAGCCCAGTTACGAGAGGTTGAAATCTTATCACCTTCAAGATTCAGAAATTCATTGGCCGGAACATTTTCGGGCAAAATATAACTCCCCTCGGAACGCAACATGGCAGGAAAAATGATACAATGGAACACGATGTTATCCTTACCTATAAAATGAATCATGCGCGAATCATCGCTTTTCCAGTATTTTTCCCACTCAGGCGTCAGTTCCTTGGTAGCCGAAATATAACCGATGGGAGCATCAAACCAGACATAAAGTACTTTGCCTTTAGCTCCATCCACAGGAACAGGAATTCCCCAGTCAAGGTCGCGAC
>DATBXH010000940.1:0-2625 GCA_036514375.1 Bacteroidales bacterium
CCGTTATCTTGATGAGTTCTGTTATCGCATCAACCGTTCCCAGATGAAAGGGGATATTTTCAACAATCTTATCAGGAGAATGGTTGCGGCTGATAAAATGTATCAGACAGAATTAATATGTAGTTAAATGATGACCTCTAACAAATTATTTTCGCGCTGAATAGAAACGATAAACCTGGTAGGAAATGAAAAATGCCGTAATCAAAGCTTTGAGTTTATTCATATTGGCAGGATTGTTTACAGGGTGTTTTTTGGTAAAGAAAAGCACCGGAAGTAACCCGGATGTCCAAAATCCGGGCAACGTGGAACAATTCCTGGCTGAATTTGAAAAAGCGGTTATTACTCACAATGCCGGCAAACTGATGAAATTAATGGATGCGGATTATGTAAAAGCGCAGCATGACGGGTTTTTAATGGGTAATACAACCCAGTTTCTTAACGAATTCTTTTGCGGTAACAAAGTAGACGGAAGTGGTTTTGAGTGTTTGAATTTTAACGAAATTAAAAGTCTTACAAAGGTTGAGTTAAGTAAAACGAATAGTGGGTATGACGTTACCTACGAAATATTTTCGAACCACTCGGGGGTTAAAAGGAACTGGACAATTACCATAAAAGATGTCAGCGGAAAAGCAGTATTAGGCTTTTATGGAGCTTCCGGATAAAGGCATGTTAAGAAGTTATAATACCAGCCTGGTAAGTTTCATTGTCGTTGGCTTAAGCCAACGACAATGAAGAACAGCCAGACTTCTTTAGCCAAAAAGAAATTCTAAATGCGTCTGCCCTGATACCTTTGCCAGGTATCTTGCATTTGTAAACAAAATAATATATGTTTACCGGTTACAAACAAATGAATGTCAAAAAATGGTAACCCTGATAACTGAAGTGCGTACACACTACCGTTATATTCCAATATAGGTGCGCTATACGTCATATTTCAGCTATGTGTAAGTCATTATAAAACAAACAACATACCCTGGTTAAAATACATCGTAATGAAAAAAAGTTTACTTCTGATACTTTCAATCTGCCTGATTCCGTTTTCGGGAATAGCTCAAACCCCTGCTGATGTAGTGAAATCACTGAATCTTCCGGTATATAGTTTTAATCAAAAGCCTGGAAGTAAAGAGAAGCTGACTAAATCAGTATATTACCCGGATATGTCAAGTTCAGAGACCGTATTAATCAATAAAATTTTTAAAAAAGTTACATTATACTACGATGAACTGAACGAGTTGAATATTATTGTTTATGATATCATTTCGCCCAGTATATTTCAAAGCAATAAGAGAAAATTACTCAATTCCTTTAAAAAAATCAGCAGTACCGAAAAAAATGAAACTGACGAAAGCGGAATGTTTCATGTCTATGTTAGCGGAGGAACCGAAGTAACACTTTTTGAGCCTAATGAAAAATACAGAATGATTATGCCCTATTTAAAAATTAAGCTCTTAAATAATGTCAAGGTCAATGAAAAATATGATGAGTCAAGCAAGACGAACATGATTTATCCCATTAACTTTGAAGAATGGGTTAGTCAGGATGATTTAAAATATGGCATTACATTTAACGGAAATAAGGAAAGTAAAAAGTTAATTATTAAGATATTATCACGATCCAATAATTTGAAATTGTTCGAGAAAATTCAAATAAAAACTGATAATGGCGGAGTTTTTGATGCTAACCTTTCCACTTCTCAAAAACTTATACAAGGGACAATGGGTTCTGTAACACAGGAAACAGGAACCGCAGAATTACCGAAAGAATGGGTGGAAAAGATTCTTCATTCCAAAATGACAACCATCCGGATACAAGGGAAAAAAACAGGCGAAGTGACGCTGTCAACTGATATCATCAATGCTTTAAAAGCGGTTAGCAGTAAATTGTATCAATAAATGTACAATGCAATAAAGCACATTTATTGCCAGTGGACTCTTTCATCCTACCGGTACTAATGTGTGGAATGGGTAATCCCGGGCAGCAATAGAATTATCCTGGATCAGTCGGAAAAGTTGGGTAGTATTTTTATAACTGCCCCCATAGGATGGAATTAGAATGTCTATAAGAACGTTTCGGTTAATACATGTAAATTAGCATCATCTTTTATTATATAAGAACAGAATTATCTTCTATTTACGAAGTTATGTTAGATAAAAAATTTTATCAAAAAAATCATGCTTTTTTGAACATTTTACCCATCAGTTCGTAATATGTAACTGTTGATCTAAATATTCAATTAATAAAATTTTAAGTATGAATGATTTATTGCTAAAGCCAGATTTTCAGGGTAAAACTCCTTTAATAGACTTTAAAGTATCGGGTGTGCTGAACATTGAAGGTCGTTCAATTCTTGAGAATATCATTGATCATTTTCAGCCTGCTGTAGACTGGATAAATAATTTAAGTACCTGCCCCCCTCCTACCATTACACTGAATATCAAATTAGAATATTTCAATACCAGGTCAAGCAAAATGATCTTAAACATCTTAAAATCGCTGGAAGGGATGCATCTGAGCAAAAAGTCCAAAGTAACCGTCAATTGGTATTATGGAGACGATGACCTCGACATGCTTGAAGCCGGCAACGATTATCAAAGTATTATCAAACTCCCTTTCAATATGATTTCG
>DATBXH010000941.1:0-4645 GCA_036514375.1 Bacteroidales bacterium
AAAAGCAGTTTCGTATACAGGGAAGGAAACCGGGATTTTCTCAAAACGGAAATCGTTAAGTCTGACGGATGCTGCATCATCAGAGACTTTTCCCGGAAACGATGTCCGGATTCCTCCGGGTAATATGGTATCGGTGCGGAACAACCTTATCTTTTCCATTTCGAAATCGATAACAAACAAAAACGGGATCCGGTCCGTACCCCATTTGTTCATGATTTCCAAGGCTTGTTCGCGCATATACATTTTCATGGAAAAAGAAAACAATGATACGGAGTTTTAGTTAAAAATGATGTACCTGATTATTCCCTTCATCACCTCATCACTTAATCACTTCTTTTCCTCTTTCTTCAAAAACTTCCGTTTTTTTGTTTTTTGTTTCATTTTTTTATAGGTTTGTAGACAATTGCCGCTTGCCCAACTATTTGAGACAAGACAGAGATGAAGAAAGGAGATTACCACAGAGTAATCAGTAGAATTTAACCAAAACAAAAACTGGACAGAATTAAACCGGAAAAAACAAACTGTTAACTGAAATATCTGCGTGGTATTGACCATCGCTCGTTTCAGCACATATATATCATTACTTAAACATTTTGCCTATGATCAGATTAGCAGAAGACGACTCTGTTCCAAGAGTCGAAAATGCCGCTGAGCGTCACATGCGGCTATGTTCTCAAATTCCAGGTGGTGCAAACAACGTTAGTTGCACTACCTGGAAACTTCCAGGTCAAAAAAAAACTTGTTTGCACCACCTGGAAAGTTCCGGACGAAAATTTCGACCCTATTTATATCGGAAAGAAACTTCCGTTTTGGAAAAATGATGGTGAGGAGAAGGGGTGGAAAAGTTATTTAAAGCTATCTTGCAACCCGAATCTTATCAACTATTCAAATTAAGGAAACACTAAAACACAAATTATAGAATGAAAACAATACTACTCCTTGCCTTTTTTCTAACTGCCATTCTAAACAGTTACAGCCAAACAAGCGACGATTATTTTAAGGAGGCCGGCAAAAAGTTTGATCAGCATGACTATGCCGGAGCTGTTGAATATTATAATAAAGGCATAGCACTTGATTCTACGCACGCAAATAGTTTTCTGAACAGAGGCAACGCCAGGTTGATTACAAAAGATTATAACGGAGCCATTAACGATTTTACCAAAGTATTGGAGCTCGACCCCAAACGCAAAATCGCATATTTACACATTGGCGAAGCAAAGTTTTACCTTAAGGATTTTGCAGGAGCCATTGACGCTCTGAATCAAACCGGGGATGTTGGAGCGTGGAATGTCACTGTTTACGATCTCAGGAGCAGAGCAAAGTCACAAGTCAAAGATCATACCGGGGCTATAGAAGATTATTCGAAGCTCATAGCAATCATCCCTAAGCAAAATGTTTGGTACGTTTATCAAAACCGGGGAACTGAACGGTTAAATATCAACGATATTAACGGAGCTATTGACGACTTTACCAACGCTATAGAATCAGACCCTAAAGCTATTAGTTATATCAGCAGAGGAAGGGCAAAGATGGTTAAACCCGATATTAAGGGTGCTCAGGAAGATTTTAACAAAGCCATAGAATTGGACCCAAAGAGTTCGGAGGCTTACTATTACAGAGGGAGGGTAAAGGAATCGACCAATGATGCCGAAGCAGCACTCGAAGATTATAACCGGGCAATAGCGCTCGACCCCGCAAATTCAGATGCATATAATGCCAAAGGAGGTTTAAAGATGATGAGGCCAACTGCCAATATATCTTCTGGCAATCAGGAGGCTATTAACAACTTTAACAAATCAATAGAAATTGATCCTAAAAACGAAACTGCTTATTTGAATAGGGGTTTTGCAAGATTAAACCAAAAGGATTACACAGGAGCCTTGGAAGATGCTGCGAAGGTTATTGAACTTAAACCCAATGACGATTCAGGATATTACCTGAGAGCAAAAGTTGAGTTTCAACTCAAGAATTATTCAGGAGCGATAGCTGATGCTACAAAGTCTATAGAACTTAATCCAGATGAACTATTGGCCTATTTCATAAGAGGCCGGGCAGAAAAAGAATTAGGCCAAAATGATAAGGCGCAGATCGATTTTAACAGAGGTCAGGAATTGTGGAATAAAAATACGAAACCTATGCCTCAACAAAAATGAAATTGATAAAAACTGATTTTGAATGAAGCCAAACCAAATTGTTTATAAAGCTTAAACCTGAATTCGATGAAAAACATTCTTATTCTAATGAGTCTTTTTTCAATCACGCTCCATGCACAAACCTCACTAAACTTTGACAAACGGTTTGATGAATGCGAGGATAAATGGGTAGCCTTTCAAATGAATAAAGATAGTACCTATAATTTCGGATTTATTTATTTGGATCTTCAGGCAGGTTTGACATTAGACTTGCAAGGCACTTTCAAGATTACCCGAAATGGAACTTTTATTCCCAAACGAATAGACACTGCCAGTATTAAGATCCGGCTTAAACCCAATCGTGTGAGAGTAGCTATCATTCCAGGTACAAAATTCGAAGAACTAAAAATTAAGGAATACCCTGAATGGCTTAAATATTACAGGAAAGATACTGCCTCCATCGAAAGGCTGTATCGGTGGGGTTTCCTTTACAACTCATGGGATGAAAGCACCAAAGCATTAACTTATCTCGAAAGGGCACAAAAAATAAATCCAAAATTTAAAGGACTGGAATTCGAATTGGCATATGCATATAATGCCCTGGGCCAGTACGACAAAGCAATCAGTACCTTAGAGAGTGCTATTAAAACATCACCCGACGAATGCTATTTATACAAAGAACTATCTTATGCACAAATGCATTTGGGACAATTAGACAAAGCATCGGAAACCTGCAAAAAGGGAATCTCAGTATGTACTGAAAAACCCATGAAAAGTGAAATTGCCTACAACCTGACATACCAGTATTATAAAATCAAAGATCAAAAAAATTTCAGGTTTTGGGCCGATGAAACAAAAAAATGGGCCACCCAAGGGGATATGTTTATGACAAACATAATTAAGATGGAAGCAGAAATGGGGAAATAAATAATCCTTCGAGCTGAATTACATTACACTATAAAACTTTAACCAGAATCCTATGAAAAACTTTCTTATCACCGTCTTTATTTTAGCGTCAGTTTTTACCTATGGCCAATCGAACAAAGACGAAGCAAAGAGTAAAAAGAACAAAGCCATTGAGCTTATGGATAATGGCAATCCTGATGAAGCTGTTAAACTCCTGGATGAAGCCAAAAAGCTCGATCCGGATAATTATGTCTATGATTACGAAAAAGCCTACGCCTATTATATTAAGCAGGACTACAAAACCGCTTTAAAGATTTATAAAGACGTCGTCAAATATGACAATGCTACAGACCAATGTTTTCAGATGCTGGGAAACCTGTATGATATGAATGGAGATCCCGAAAAAGCACTCGAGGCGTACGACAAAGGATTGAAGAAGTTTCCCAATTCAGGCAGGCTCTTTCTGGAAAAAGGAAATGTATACTGGGGACAAAAGAAATATGGGGAAGCGCTGCCATTTTACGAAAGCGGAATAAAGGCAGATCCGTCGTTTCCATCCAATTATTACAGGGCAGCATTAATTTATTGTAATTCGTCCGAGCCGGTTTGGGGTATGATTTATGGCGAAATCTTTATGAACCTGGAACGAAACTCCAAACGAACCGCAGAGATTAGCAAACTACTCTTTGATACCTATAAAAACCAGATTACCATTAAAGATGATACCGTAAAAGTAAGTTTCAGCAAGAACAATACCATTACCCTGAATGATCTGAAGGACATTAAAAACTTTAAGCTCCCGTTTGGTGTAGGTTCATACGAGCCTACCATGCTTTTATCCATTACCGGCGAGAAGGAAATCGACATGAATTCCCTGGACAGGATCCGCAAGAACTTTATCGATAATTATTACGCCAAGGAGTTCAACAGCAAATATCCCAATATACTTTTCGATTATCAGAAAAAGATATTACAAGCCGGTCATTTGGAATCATATAATCGTTGGATCCTCATGAAAGGTGATGAGGACAATTTTGTAAAATGGCAGGAAGGAAACAAAGATAAATGGGATGCTTTTATGACCTGGTTTAAGGATAACGGATTGGAATTAAGTGATAACTACAGATTTTACAGGGGGCAATATGAATAAACCTTTGAAAATAATCGGATTCGTTATTATCCTATTTATTGCTGAGATAAATGGTTATTGCCAATCTTCAAAAGACACCAGTGCAGTTGTAATCAAAGCTTCGGAATACAATTCAAACGAACAGACTGTTGAGAAAAAGGTGAAAAACAAAGACTTGAAATTAACAGAACTATTCCACGTGCTTAAGAATGATAAATCAATGAAACATGGGAAATACGAGAAATACGTTGATATCCCGCAAACAAAAAAATATTTTCTTATCGAAAGCGGGCAATTTGATCATAATAAAAAGGTAGGGGTCTGGACCTACTTCAATGACAAAAAGCAAGTCTCTTTGCAGTACGATTTCGACCACGATTCCATTATCATGTTCAATAATTTGAACATGGCCGACGGATCAAAGGAAAACAGGCCGCTACTATATCTGGGGAGTTCTTTTGAAATTAAACACATCTCT
>DATBXH010000942.1:0-3330 GCA_036514375.1 Bacteroidales bacterium
TCGGCCCCTGGGTTCTGGAAACCTTAACATTCAAAATCCTTGTATCTCCTACTTTTGCTTTAATATTCTCAAGTCCTTGTACATCGCAATCGAAACTATTGTCTGTTTCTTTTCTGCATGAAACAAACACTAAAACAATGAGACTAATCAGGAGTAAAGCTTTTCTTTTCAATTTCATAACAAGAATCTTTGTAATTTAAGTTTCTGGCGACTTTTTGCTTTTTTACGAATAAGGAAACCCAGAGTTACTAAGTATTCCATGTTAGGCAAATTTTCGTTGACTAACATCAATAAAATATCAAGATAAATGAAAAGTTGGCAACTTTTATTCGATAAAATAAATTAACCTAACAAATGAGCCCTTATCTATAAATATAGAAGAATCCGGATTTTCGAATAGGAGGTTTTGCATTCACAGTTTCCACCACATAATAATATAGCCCGGCAAGCACCCGATCTCCGGAGACTAACCGACCATCCCACACGATCGTATTCGCTTCCGTTTTATAAATGAGAAGCCCTGTACGGGTAAATATTTTCAATGAAAGAACATTCTGGCCATTTGATTTAACGATAAATAAATCATTTATATTATCATCGTTGGGTGTAAATACATTTGGGACCTCTATGGTATTCAGTAAATTCAAGCTATCCTTAAATGTGGCATTACAACCCACCTGATCCGTCATTACCAGCTTAATTCTGTAAATCCAGGCTGAATCAAACGAAAAAACAAAACCTTTGGTATTATCTGTTGGTACATCATCAACAAGCCATTGATAAGTATATGGAAGTACATAATTATTATTATGCGAAACAGTTATAGAACGATAATTGGGGCCTAACTGAAAAGTATCCCGAATGGTTATTTTCAAATTTAAGGAATCCTGGTTTGGCGTTTTACCTACCTGTATTGAAAGGGTATTTGTAGACGGTGTACCATCAAGTGTTAAGCTTACCGTAAAGCTTCCGGATCTTTTGTACATTTTAGTAACAGAAGCCGCCGTACTGGTACTGGTTGTTCCGTCACCAAAATCCCATAAGGCCGTAGTTGCAGTTATTGATGGCGTATAAGAAAAATTAACAAGCAAGGAATCGCATCCCTGAGTGGCGTCAGCAGTAATTTGAAATGGCTGAGCCTGTAAATTCAAGCTCCCCAGGAAGCATAAGAAAATAGAAACAAACGCTGGGATTTTCATTCCGTATAATAATTCCCTCAAATATAAACTTTTGAAAAAATAAAGTTCAAATTTTTTCAGTTAATTTTTTAACAACCTTAAAATTATTTAAGAACTGTTTAGCTATTACCCGAATAACAGTGTAGCCGGGAATGGCTAACAACATGCCGGTAATCCCTGCAAGATGTCCGGCTATTAACAACACTAAGAAAATCTCTAACGGGTGTGCTTTTACACTGCTCGAAAAAATAAACGGCTGAAAAACAATATTATCTATCAGATGAACAACTAAAAACACTGCCAAAATGGACAATGCTAAAGGAACAAACTGATCAGGTGCCAGCACAAGTGATTTAGAAATAATGCCCAACATGAGCCCGAAAATGGATCCTATTAGCGGGCCAATATACGGTATTACATTAATTATACCGGCAAATAAAGCTATTACAAGGCTGGTATGCAGGTTGACCCCGACAATAACAAGACCAATTGACAATAGAATTATTATTCCTGTTATTTGTAAACTGATCCCAATGAAGTATCTCACCAGCAGATCTTTTGTAGAATTAAGCACTCGTTTTGCTGCCATTTCGTGCTTTGTAGGAACGAACAGTAAAATGCCATCACCAAAAAGTTTCTGGTCCTTTAAAAAGAAAAATGTAATAAAGCTGATAGAAAACATGGCGATAAAAATATTCCCCACAGCAGATGCAAGAGACCCAAAGATATTGGTAACCAAGCTAAAACTCACAAACGATTGAATCCGCTGAGACAAAAAACTAATGGTGGAAAATTGCTCAGCTTTCCCACTACTAAACTGATTCACAAAGGAGTCAATATTGTCAATGGGTTCTTTTAGTGACAAAAGTACCTTATTCAGGTCAATACCTGAAAGCTTGTGTGCTTCAGATACAATAAGCGGAACAAACGTCCAAAAAAATGCAATAAAAACACCCCACAATAAGAAGAGTGTCAGACCAGCACAAACTGCTTTTGGTAAAGTAAACCTTTTTATCTTAACGCGGTCGAGAAGATTTACCACCGGGGCACCAATTAATGAAAGTACTGCCGATACAATGATATAGGTAACAATATTTTGAAAGTACCATACAGCTACCCCAACAGCTATTAATCCTGCCGCAAAAATAAGATAGCTTGAATATTTGTTCATAATCATTTAATATCTTGTGGTAAATTTTAATCTTTGTTCCTGATTAAACACGAAGATAACAAATTATCAGTATGAAACAGGTAAAATTCAGCCAAATCACCAATTTATCAGGACAAGTCCTGAAGGTAAGTCATACCTTATCCATAAGGTACTACTTTAAGCTGTTTATTCCTTCACTGGAATACCTTTATAAATATAACCTCCCGGTTTTATTCATTGTCCTTATATCATTTTCATGTACCACTAAAAAAGCGGCCACTAAACAGGCAATAGTTAGTGCTCCGCAAAATAAAGAAACTTTTATCCTGAAACCGTTCGGCTATGAGCCAAACATCAGAAACTTCAAAACCAATCTGCCATCATCTTTTAAACTTCAAATTTACAGCATGAAGAATATGCATAATCCTGCTGTTATTGACACGATTTACAAGTTTTATCAACGGAAATCAACATTGCTTATTTATAAAAATGCTGCAAACAGGGAGCTTTTTTTTGCCGGAAATATTTACAATTCAAAAATACAACTCAAAAATGGCGTTAAAGTAGGAATGACAAGGACCGATTTCTTCCGGTGTTTTTCCGATCTTAAGCCTAATTCAAAAGATACTATCAGAGTTTCATCAAAAAAAGCTCCCAATTCCATCAATTTCATTTTTAAAAAAGATAAGTTAAATGTCATTAAGATAGATAACTATATTGATTAAGTATGGCATAAATCACAGAAACTATTTTTAAACCATAATGATATCCCAAAAGCCTTATAATTATTTAGAAAACCCCAACTTGATTATTTTTTCAAGGTTAAATCCTGCTTTGATAGTTATGTGCGCGTATGGTTTTATTTTTATCAAGAATTTTTCCTGATTTTTTATTTATTTTACCTTTCAAACCCGAAATAGTCTAACTTGTTTATTTATGAAACAATATCTTGATTTATTGGATCATGTACTTACCAATGGTGTAAAAAAATCAGACCGTACA
>DATBXH010000943.1:0-2088 GCA_036514375.1 Bacteroidales bacterium
GTTTTTACCAACCTTTTTCTCAATGCAAAACTTTGCTTTAGCAATCTGCCTGCTTCAGCGTTGCTTCATAAGGTTAACAGCATCCTGGTTGAGCTTGATCTTTATGACGTCCGTAATTTAAGGGTAGGAACTCCTCTCAACAGACTTCTCAGCGGAGGGCAACGTAAAAGACTTAACATAGCGCTTGAACTTATTCGCGAACCATGGATTCTATTTGCTGATGAACCCACTTCAGGGCTTTCGTCTTCAGATTCCGAAGAAATTATGCAACTGCTTTCAGAGCAATCGTCAAAAGGCCGACTGGTTGTTGTTAACATTCACCAACCATCTTCCGATATTTTTAAGCTTTTTGACAAAATTATTGTGCTTGACAAGGAAGGATATCCTGTATATTTTGGTAATCCGCTGGATACGATCCCCTACTTTAACGACTTTAACCAGCGAATAAGTACTTCTGCAGATTATTGCAATGTTTGCGAAAACGTAAACCCTGAGGTTATCTTTAAAATACTGGAAGAAAAAAAAACAAACCAGTTTGGCGAATACACCAAAGAAAGGAAAACCTTACCTGTTGATTGGCATCAATATTTTCTCAGCAAAAATAACCACCCAAAGGAAATAAAAGAACATTTTGCTGAGCTTCCAAAGGTTGAATTTAACAAACCTTCCCCCTTCAGACAATTCCTGATTTTTGGAAAAAGAAACCTGTTGACAAAACTTGCCAACATTCAGTATCTGTCGATGGCATTGCTTATATCACCTTTGCTGGCAATACTCCTGGCCACACTTTGCCGGTTTAATAATCCTGCTGATAATGTTACATCCTATGTTTTTGCCAGCAACGACAATATAGGGTCGTACCTCTTTATGAGCGTAATCGTTGCACTATTTGTAGGGCTTATTATCAGCGCAGAAGAAATAATAAGGGACAGAAAAATATTGCTCCGGGAGTCGTATCTGAAACTAAGCAGGCTTAGCTATATCAATTCGAAAGTAGTTTATATTTTCCTGTTAAGTGCGTTGCAGTCGTTCATGTATGTTATCATTGGCAATACCATTCTGGAAATTCATGGAATGACATTCTATTACTGGATTATCTTATTCTCTACGTCTTGCCTGGCCAACCTCATGGGATTGTTTATTTCCAGTATTTTTACCTCCGTCGTGGCCATTTATATCATGGTACCATTGATCATTGTGCCTCAAATCCTGTTAAGCGGGGTAGTTGTGAGTTATGATAAACTAAACAAAATAGTATCGGAAAAAGAATTTGTACCCATCGTTGGTGATGTTATCGCATCGAGATGGGCTTACGAAGCACTGGTTGTTACCCAGTTTGCCCGCAACGATTTTCAAAAACATTATTTCAATGTAAACAAGCAGGAAAGCAATATAAAATTCAATCTGCTCTTTGTATTACCGGAGATGAAAAATACGGTAGGTGAATTAAAATTATTGGACAACAAAAGTTCAGCTGTTTACCAAAACAAGTTTGAATACCTGCAAAACGGGATCGCCCATTTGAAACAGACTGATGCGAAAGGCATTCTTGCCAATCAGCCATCAAACCCGGTTAACATGCTCCAGCTCGAAAATAAATTAAATATTATAAATGATATCCTGCCAGCGGATTTGGACAGGTTGAGTCAAATGAAAGATAGTATCACCAAAACATTAGTAACCAAATTAGGAGGGCTGAACCAGTACCTTGAATTTAAAAACAGATTTTAT
Source organism: Bacteroidales bacterium (assembly GCA_036514375.1). Classification (GTDB taxonomy): domain Bacteria; phylum Bacteroidota; class Bacteroidia; order Bacteroidales; family JAAUTT01; genus JAAUTT01. Next base: position 1,732 of record DATBXH010000943.1, read on the forward strand.
AATAAAACCCTTGCCGATATGGTGTTAAAACGTAAAGAACTTGAGACCTTTATAAAGTCGGGCAACGAAATTATCCGAAAGATGGAACCTATTTATCAGATACCAGGCTCTGCTTACGGACGGGCGCATTTCCTTTCATCTACAAAAATGATAGGAAAGCAATCGATACCGACCTTGCAATTTAACCTCACGGTGATTTGGTTGATGTCTATTTTAATTTATAGTTTTCTGATTATTTTTTCTACATTTATTAACCGGCTTAGATAGCGATGTACAAACCTGCTTCAGATATGAAAACAAGAATTTTTGTTTTATGCTTTGGAATCCTGATCGTGCTGGTATGCTGCCGCCCCGGTA
>DATBXH010000944.1:0-2076 GCA_036514375.1 Bacteroidales bacterium
GCTAATGGTACAAACAATTGTATTAATCTTAAATCTGCGATTACTCGTGGTGGTACGGTCGAAAATATTTATATTCACGACATTGAAATGAACAACGTTGGAACTCCATTGCAGGTTACAATGAATTGGAATCCGGCATACAGTTATTCCGAACTACCTGAGAAGTATAATTATGATAGCATTCCACATCATTGGAAGGTAATGCTTCAGAAAGTAACTCCGGAACAAGGTACACCTCACTTTAGGAATGTTCATATCTATCGGATAAAAGGAAACGCCCGGAATTCTGCTATTAATGCCACTGGGATGAAGGAATCTCTGGCCGAAAATTTTTATTTAAGCGATGTTGATGTGGTTTCAGCAACTGCCGGAAAAATAATGTATGCCAAAGGTTGGCAATTTTTGAATGTAAAAATTCAAGCCAAGGATAACAGCAAGTTGGAAGTTAAGGAAAGCACCGATATGAAATTATAGCTATGCGTTTACGGCCAACTATCAATTTGTTTCTTACCGGCAAGCAACTTGCTATCGCCGGTGTTTCAAGAGATCCAAAGAAATTTGGGAACCTTTTGTTCTGGACTTTGAAAAGCAAGGGATATCATGTTTTTCCCGTAAATCCAAATGCCACGGTTATTGGGGATAACGTTTGTTACCGAAATTTAAAGGATTTACCAGTTGAGGTTGAGAATCTTTTAATAGTAACACCAAAGAAAGATACTGAAAAAGTAATGAAGGAAGCTATCGAAAGAGGATTTAAAAATATATGGATACAAAATGGTTGTGAAACAGCCGAGGCTATAAAACTAGCCCACAATAATCATATCAATCTTGTTTCCGGATGTTGCATACTTATGTATGCCAATCCCAAGGGATTTCATAAATTGCATCAGATGGTGACAAAGTGGATCGGGAAGTATGAAAATTGAAGATTAACAACTCCTGAAATTCCCCTGAAAGATCGGGAGGTATTTCCGAATCACCGAGCGAAAATCTGGTGACGAACCTATTTTTTGGTCAATCTTTTGTGATCTCTTTCAGCTTTTTCTCGAGTTCTTCTCTTATAGGTGAGTCACCATATTTATCAGCCATATCGGTTAGTTGTTCGATTGTTTGCTGGTCTATTATATTTTCTGTTTTGGTCAGGTTAAATTGCCATATTGGCATGGCATAGAAAAAGCTGATTTCTTCGAAACTTTGCTGTGAATATTCGCTTATTATCTGATGTGCCTGTTTAATAGCTCCAATTTTGTAAGCAACTTCTGTTAGGTCCAGCGAGTAAACGTCATGTGGGAAAGTTTTGGCGGGCATTAGTTCAAGGATATGGTTAAGTACCTGGAAAGCTGAATCTTTTTTACCTTCCATGTAAAGTTGTTCTGCCAAACGGGCAAATGTAATACGTGTATGCAGAACGGCGTAAGTGTTTATATTGTAATCGTCGATCAGGACATGAGGTTGATTCATCCGTCCCCAGCGGAATTTGTGCATTAGATTGTCGTACAGCAGAGATGATTCGATACGCCCGTGAGAGAATCTGCCTGACTTTTTGGTTTTAATGGGAACCAGGCGGAAGGCCGAGCCCTCAAGCTGAAGATAATCCTGAAATCCCAGTATTCCGTCTGAATTTGCCGAGGCAAAATACACCGGCCTCTTCCAGTTATTTTGCGACAGGATGTCCATGATGATAAATTCGGTTTTTGAAATATAATCGCGGTCCAGCGTGAATGTCACTTCATGTAGCATCTCGCTGGCAGATGCCGGACTTACCGTACCGTTTGAAATCACGTTAAACGAATCTACCCGAAGGGAAAAGTTTTTAGCCGGAATATAATCCAGCGTAAAATCTACACCCGGAATTTTTTTGTTTTTTGGATCGTCAGATGCGGCAAATGCAACAGCATCTTTTAGCGATATGTAGTCGCTGGTCTTGGGTATCAGGTATACGAAGTCTCTTCTCCGGGACAAATACTTATCGCCTGAGAGTGACATGGGGATTGGTGCCGAATCGTTTATTTTTTGTTTTAGCTGGTCGATGTACCAGTCCGATCCCAGTAATACCGTATTGATAACTCTTACGTC
>DATBXH010000945.1:0-5537 GCA_036514375.1 Bacteroidales bacterium
CCCGGTAATTTACGTAAATTGTTTTCAACGTTCATTTTGCAGTGGTTGCAGGTCATCCCTAAAACTGCTACCGTTTTTGTTTCCATACCTTTATTTAATGTTAAAGTATTATGATTTGATTTTTTGGCTATTGGCCAATATCTTAATCTGAAAGCGTTAATAATTAATAGTATCAACACAATGCTACTGACTACCTGCATCCATCCAGTTACCATTTCTTCGTGGTTATGAAGCGCGTGATTCATGTTCGACATTCCAAACCATTGCTGGGGCATGAGTTCGTTCATAACAAAGCCAAAAAACAATGCACTGATAAGAACCGTTCCCAGGTATGCAAATAAAGTTTTTCGACCCAGTACTTTGCCAACCATGGTAACGGTAGCAGCATTTGTAGCCGGTCCCACCATAAGAAAAACCAAAGCTGCTCCAGGTGAAAGGCCTTTCATCATTAAGGCGGCAGCAATGGGTACCGATCCGGTAGCACAAACGTACAATGGTCCGGCTATAGCAATGGCTATTAACATATTAATAAGTTCATTCCCCTGGTATTTCATAAAGAAATTATCCGGTATCAGCACCGAAATTAAAGCGGCAACTAATAGTCCAATGACCAGCCATTTGGCGATATCCTGCAAAAACTCAACAAACCCGTAATTGAAAATTTCAATGACTTTATGCCTCGGTTTTAGAGAACTTATACCTTCGATGTTTCCTGCCTCATTGTTTTTGAGTTCACTCCGGGTGGCAAAATTTGTGACCCAACCACCGAAAAAGCCAGTGATTAAAGCAATCACAGGTCGCAATAAAGCAAAAGGTAATCCCAGCATGGAATATGTAATCATTATGGAATCAATGCCGGTTTGAGGTGTAGATATCAGGAAGGAAACGGAAGAGCCTTTGGAGGCTCCGTTTTTATAAAATGACAGTCCGGTGGGTACAACACCGCAGGAACACAAAGGCAATGGAATGCCAAGCAATGCAGCATTTATTACCGATCTGAAATTTTGTGCACCAAGGTAATGTACAATTTTGTCTCTCGGGATCAAGGTGTGTAACAGACCTGCAAATAAGAATCCGAGCAAAAGAAATGGCGACATCTCGTTCAGTATTTTTACGAGTTCACCAAAATATGCTTTTAAAAAATCCATTTCAAAACATTTTGATATCAGCATTCATACTTTTGGAATCCAACGACCTTAAAAGTTGAATACTTTATGCTAAAAGAACAATTACAGGTGTGCTTTGTTCTTCTAATTACTGAGATGAATAAGTATCAGGATTTTTGTTGCGGAGTACCCAAGTTTGCAGGATTCGGCTTGCGATAAATGTAAAAAATCAGAATGATTCCAATAACAACAAATGGTATCGAAAGCCATTGACCCATATCAAGCGACATACCCTTTTCAAATTCTACCTGCGGATTTTTGATAAATTCGATCAGGAACCGCATCGTAAAAATGAGTATCAGAAACAAGCTGAAGAGCAGTCCTTCTTTGGGCTTACCCTGATATTTGTAATATATCTTATATAAAAGGGTAAAAATCAACAAATAAGAGAGAGCTTCATAAATCTGTGTAGGATGTTTCGGTACGGTTTCACCTACCCGTTCAAAGATGAAACCCCAGGGTAGCGAAGTCTTAGTTCCATAGATTTCAGAATTCATCAGGTTACCCATGCGGATGAAGAATCCTGCCAGGGCAACTGTAATTACTACGCGATCGAGCGTCCAGAAATAAGAACGTTTCTCTTTTCGGGCAAACAGATATAATGCTATCAGAATACCAATAGCAGCTCCATGACTGGCCAACCCTCCATGCCATATTTTTAAAATTTCAATGGGATTGCTCAGGTAATCCTGGGGCTCATAAAAAAGAACATGACCAAGCCTTGCTCCGATTACTGTTCCAATAGCCATATAAATGGTAAGTCTGTCTAGAACCTCAATCTTAATATTTTCGAGTTTAAAAAACCTGGTAAATAATACATAACCAAAATAAAAAGAGGCCGCAAAAAATAAACCGTACCAGCGAATGGATAAAAATCCAATATGAAAAATTTCGGGATTAACTTTCCAGTGAATTGCTTCGAGAATCATAAAGAACAATATTTAAGCATGAATTGACTGACAAAGGTAATAAATCAAAAATACGCCCTGTTAATTTGGCACGATATTTATACTTATTCCCTATAAACTTAGTAAGTTTGCACATTATTTTTAGATAATTTAACATCCAAAAGGCTTTATGGTTTCAACTTTGGCAAAAAGAATAGTTTTTCCTTTTATTGCAGTTATTTTGATTTATAGTTGTGCTAAAATAGGGGTACCTTCAGGTGGGCCTAAGGATGTTACTCCTCCTAAAGTTGTTGAAAGTGTTCCTGCAATGAATGCCACCGATTTCAAAGGAAAAAGGATAGAAATTACCTTCGACGAATTTATTCAGCTTATTGATATTCAGAAGAATTTTGTAATTTCTCCTCCCATGAAAAAAAAGCCATCCATCCTGATGAGGAACAAGAGTGTGATTATTACTCCGGAGGAGAGCCTGAAACCAAATTGTACCTATAGACTTTTTTTTGGGAATGCCATCGTTGACAACAATGAAAAGAATCCTTTAAAGAATTACGAATTTGTTTTTTCGACCGGCGATAAAATCGATTCTCTTTCGCTCCGTGGAAGGGTTGTAGATGCCTTCGACCATAAACCTGAGGCAAAGGAAAGTTTTTTTGTGATGCTTTACAGTAAGTTTCAGGATACTGTTCCACGCAGGCAGTTACCCGAATACATTACAAAAACCGATGAAAAAGGCTTCTTTTCCATTACTCATATTCGGCCTGATACTTTTATGATTTTCGCTTTAAAGGACCTGAACCAGAATTATCTGTTCGATCAGCCGAATGAGCCTATAGCTTTTTCCGATACGCTGATTCCTATTGACAATCGTTATTATATTCCGGATAGCCTCGTAAAGCCCGATACATTAGGCCTCGATTCCATGAACCGGGCACCGTTTAAGACACAGATTAAGTTGTACTCATTTACTGAAAATCACGAAAAGCAATACGTTAAAAAGGAGGAACGGGCTAATCTTGAGAAATTCAGTCTTATCTTTAACTTGCCTGTTATAGATTCCTTGCTTATGAAGCCTCTTAATTTTTCAAGCAAAAAGTGGTTGCTGCCGGATTGTTCTTTACGAAAAGATACCATGTCCTATTGGATAACAGACACATCATTGGTTTATAACGATACACTAAAGCTACGGCTCGGATATTCGGCACTCGACAGTCTTGAGCAAAATATTATCCACAAGTACGATACGATTTCGTTGGTTTATAAACGGCCATCGGTTGCCAAATCCAAATCGAAAACCCCTCCTCCTTTAAAGATTACTAAGTTTAGTGTGGCTTGTAATGCGGAGGGACAATCGTCTTTCGACCTGAATGCAAAAGTTATGTTTTCACCAAACCATCCTTTGGCTTACATTGATACCAGTAAAATAAGTCTGATCCGTATTCAGGATGAAAAGAAGACCAGGATGAAGTTTAGAATTAAGCGCGATTCGGTGTATCTGCGAAAATACTTTGTCAATTTCAGGCTGGAACCTGCCACTGATTACCAACTTGTAGCCGACTCAATGGCTTTCCGTGATATTTACGGGCAGTATAGTGATTCACTGGGATGCAAGTTTAAGTCGCAGAAGGACGATTATTATGGAAAGATAAAGCTTAAAGTCAGTAATGTGAAGGAGCAAATGATTATCCAGCTTCTTACAGAAAAAGGGGATGTCGTTCGTCAGCAAATTATAAATAAGGATCAGGAAGTTATTTTCGATTTTCTTCATCCGGATAAATACAAACTAAAAGCGATTTACGATACAAATCATAATGGAGTGTGGGATACCGGTAGTTTTGCAAGGCAATGCCAACCGGAGAAAGTCACTTTTTATACCAAGGAAATTCCCGTGCGCTCTAACTGGGATATGGATGAAAGCTGGATTTTGGAATAATGCTAATTTCCGGATGCACTGAATGATCCTTTTATTTGTATTTCCCTGGGTGTGATATTTAATACCGGAATAACAGCCTTATTCAGAATCTGCTGCGCATAATTTCCTATGATTAGCGTAGTTATGCTGCTTTTTTGTTCTGTAATAATCGATATCATATCCGCCCCAATTTGAGTGGCATATTCAACGGTAATATCTGCAACATTATCACCATAAATGGTTTTATTCGCAATGGCTATGTTTTGTCCTTTCAGAAAATTGCTAACCTGTTTTGAATACGCATTTAATCGCTTATGGACCTTGGCGCTATGTGAGGTGGCCACTTCAATCACATGAATTTCAGCGCCGAATAATGAAGCGATCTCAGCTGTCATTGGAACTTTTTGTCGGGTTTCGGGCATATTGTCGATAGGAAGTACAATTTTCCTTATATCTGCAGGTACGGAACCTTTTCGTATAGCAATAACAGGGCGAGTGGTTGCCGATATGATCTTGAAGGCATTACTACCAATAAAAAATTCCTCAAAGCCTGAGGCTCCATGAGTTGATGCTGCAATAATACATTCCTTATATGATTCGGCCTGGTTAACTACTTCTTCGTAAACCTTTGGTCCGTCTTTGATGATATATCTGAGTTTTGAATCATTGCCAAGTTTAGGAGAATAGTCCAGAACAATTTTTTCAAACTTATCTTTTGCAGTTTTATATTCTTCGCGTATGGCACTGGGAAAATGTTCGGCTGTTTTCTTCTGGACGTAAACCATTTGGATATTTACGTAGCATTTTGTCGAAAAAAGCATGGCAAGCTCAAGGCCTTTTAAGCTGTCTTCCGAAAAATCAATAGGTACAATAAAATTTTTAATCATTGGTAAAGGTTTGGTTTGTTTATTAGGCTAATGTAGTGATTATTTCTGAAAAATGAATTTAAAAGGAAAAGCGACGTAAAATGATGTTTTGATTTATTATCAAAATACGTCAACTATGCTAAACAATCTGATTAGTTATTAATTAATTTCTATCTTTGTCAGGCTTAACAGGAAACATGAAACATCAATGAAGCGTAATAAAATAAACTGGTGGATTAATGTTGTTTTAGGAAACCAATAATATTAACAGTATATACAAGTGAAACAAGTTGTTTTTGGCGTTGATATCGGAGGCACCTTTTCCAAATACGGATTGGTTGACCGCACAGGGAATGTTTTAATTGAGGGATCCATCCCCACAGATACTTACGATAATGTAGTGGATTACCAGAAAAGTTTGCATGAGGCACTGGAAGGCGTTATGATACAATTCAGGGATACCTGCGAACTGAAAGGCATAGGTTTTGGCGCTCCCAATGCGAATTATTACAAGGGAACGATAGAACATGCCGCAAACCTCAGGTGGAAAGGGATTGTTCATTTCGTCGATTTATTTAAAAAGTATTATAATCTTCCTATCGTAATTACAAACGATGCAAATGCGGCTGCCATTGGCGAAGGGATTTATGGCGGAGCGAAAGAAATGAACGATTATTTGGTAATTACG
>DATBXH010000946.1:0-4141 GCA_036514375.1 Bacteroidales bacterium
TTTGACCTTAAGATTGCCAATATAGCGAAAGATGGGCAGATATTACAATATGCCCGCGACATTGCTCTTGAAATACTAAATGACGATCCCATGCTAAACAAGCCGGAGTACCAGGCTTTATATACTTATCTGCAAAAAGCTAAAAGCCGCCCGGTTAACTGGGGGATGATAAGTTAACCTTAAAATTAATTTTAAAAGCTTTTTAAAAAAGTAAGGTGCTTTTGTGATAATAAATTAAGAATTTATTTATTTTTGGGTACTACAAAATTGCTCTTTCAAAAGAATTAAAGTCAAGAATTACAAAACGTTTGGATAATACGTTGCAATGCTTCTGTTTTCCAGGTTACGAATGTAGTTAGCGATTTATTGGAGACATGGATTCTAAAAAATTAATAATCATTTTTACTCCGCGAGGCGACCAGGTGGTTGCCTTTTTTGCTGGGACAAGCAATATCAACTCATGTTGGAAATAGAGATAGAAGAGGATATCCGTTTAGAAAGACTTAACCACACTCATGCTCAGGGCATTTTTAACCTGATAAACTCGAACAGGGAATATTTGCGAAAATGGCTCACATTTGTCGACTCAACCAGAAATTTAAAGGATACTGAAGATTATATCTCCTATATTGAAAAATCTTCTGCAAATCCTAATTCTGAAGTCGTTATTGCCATCCTTATCAAGGATAACCTTATGGGAATTATGGGCATAAAAAAAGTTGACTGGGCCAACCGAATTGCCGAAATAGGTTATTGGCTGGGTGAAGAGTATCAAGGTAGAGGAATTATCACTAAAAGTTGCAGAGCTATTCTGGATTATGCTTTTGGACAGATGGGCGTAAACAGAGTCGAAATTAAATGTGGTGTGGGTAACGAAAGAAGCTGCCACGTTCCTCAAAGACTTGGTTTTACTTTTGAAGGGATAGAACGCGACGGCGAATTAGTCAATGGCCAATACATCGATCTTGAAGTTTATAGTTTACTTAGACGGGAGTGGCACGCTATAGGGTCGTTTGCTATAAAAAAACAATCAGAGAAGGAGAACGACAAATACAAAAATTTGAAAGTACGGGCATCCCTTACCAAGCCATACTAATCCGATCAAAATCACTCAAGGAGAGTAGCTTAATTAAAATTATGTTACTCCTTTTTATTACTAATAAGTACTGAAGGTACAGATATTTGAAAAATAGATTAACTTTTTTGTAAGTTGGTGTTGAATAATAGCCGAAAAAGTATTACATTTCCCAATAAACAAAATCCCTAACCCTCTAGTTAACTATTATGCTTAGCAAATACCTTAAAAATTTACTCGAATTTCACAGCCGAGTTATTGTTCCAGACCTTGGGGCATTTATGCTGAAAGGAGATTCCTCCAAAACAATCTATTTTAATGAGTTTTTAAGGTTTAACGATGGCCTTCTTGTTGATCACATAGCGGAACAGGAACATATTAACAAGATAGATGCGGTAAGAAAGATAAAAGCTTTTGTCGATTCAGTTAACAAGCAATTGACTGACAATAAATCTGTTGAAATTGAAGGAATTGGCACTTTATATCTTGATATTAATGAAAAGATTCAGCTCAAAATACCGTTTGTTCCTGGAACACAGAATCTAGAGCCGATTAATCAGCAAACTGAAAATCAATCCCGTGAAATTGATTTTGAGATTGAGAAAAAAGAACCGGCTTCTGTTAAATCTCCGGTCTCTGAAAAAAATATTCCGGAAGCCCAACCAAAACCAGCGTCAATCGAAACACCGTCAGCAAAAGAAATAAAAACTACTGTGGGGCCGACTGATAAACCGAAAGAAACTGCAACTCCGAAGGTAAAAAGCAGTACTCCGCCTCCACAAAGTAAAAATAAGGATAATATTGAGGTTGTACCCACCACTACCCGCCGTTTGGTGATAGTTAGTATACTCGGAGTTTTAATCATTGGTACTATTATCTTCTTTGCATTTTTGCAATCCCATAAAAGCCGCAATCAGAATATCACATTAGGAACAAGTATACCGACCGATAGTGTTGCTAAATCTGCTGATTCCTCTTCAAAAGAGGCTGTTGCCGAATCTCCTGAAACTAAACCGGCTATCGGTCAAACCACTGTTAAAAAACAACCTAACGCATCAACCAAAACAGGAGACAAAAGTACCGTGAAACCATCAAAAGAAAACAAGGTTAAACCCGATCCGGTTAAAGCAAATGATGCAGGTTTGTCCAAATCAACCGCTAAGAGATACTATATTGTTGCCGGCACCTTTTCAAACGAATCGAATGCTGATAAGATGTTACGGAAACTGAAAAAAGAGGGATATCATGCCCTGAAAATTCGTAACGAAACCACAAATCTGTTTTATGTTAGCTATTTGTCTTTTACCAATAAGGATTCGGCTAACATAGAAATAAAAAAGATCAGGGCAGCAGGAAACGATGCCTGGATCTATTCCAAATAACATTAATTGGATTATGTAAATAGTTAATACGTTACACTATTGCTTTCTCTCTTATTTACGATTTTTAAGAGGTGAAATAATTGTTCTGTATAAATAATTCTGCCGGATTATCTTCTCTGAAAATAAATCCCTATGATATTTACCAGCCAGATATAATGAAGTCTGATCACTATAATGCTTGCTGGCAGGGAGCCCCGAATTACCGGCCGGCAAAACAGAAAGCGAGTTGTCCCAATCCCCCAGATCGTATATATGTCGTTGCGATGCACCTGATTGTACTTTAAAAGGGTCGGTATACCGATAGGTGTAAGGGGCAATCGTATGAAAGGAACCTCCCGTTTCATAAGGACCACGATTCAAATTAAGGATCATATTCAAGATCTTAACAGAGCCCAAGGGATGCTCAAGGGTAAATGTATGTATTTTGCCCCACTCCCACGCAGATACATCATCTCCCTGCTCTCTTTCTAACGTTGTAATGGTTTCGCGGTACGACTTCAAAATCATATCATCAAACGTCTCCGTCTTATTTTTTGTAGTAACGTCGTCACACAGCACAGAATTTTTTTCATTCCAGATATTATAAAAGGTATTGCGTACTATTACCTTATCAACCAGAAATTCTTTGAACAGATCATCTCCAAGCTCATCTTTTACTACATTTTTAATAAACTGATTAAAAAAAACTTCAAATATGGCTGGTGCCGAACTATTTGGATCCATCTTGCCGTGCCATTCCTTCAGTAGTTGTAAGGCTTGCAATTCATCAGAAGTAAGACCTTTAAGCTTTGTAAGGGTCTCTACCAATCTTGGAAGGTAATATTCCACATGTTTCGAGGTAAAATCGGTCTGAATATTAACCATATCGTTAACCGACAGTTTTCTACCAACGTTCAGCATTTCATAGATCCTGTCGTACCGGAATGGTAAGTCAAACCAATCGCTGATATAGTAAGGATATCCCGGATCAGTTGTCCGGTTATTTGCTGAAATGGCAAATCCTTCGCCAGGATTGAATTTATGAGGTAACTGATCAAAAGGAACTAATCCTTGCCAATCGTAAGCTGATGTATCACCAGGATAAACGTCAATGGGGTTCCCCTTTCGGATAGGTACACCAGCACAACAATACATGGCTATATTACCCTTAGTATCAGCATAAGCTGCATTTTGACTTATTGAGATAAACGTTTTCATCGCATCACAAAAATCAGCGTAATTTTTAGCCCTGTTTAAAAGACAAATGCTCCGCAGCTCATTACTCATCTCATTGCCCATCCAGCGCATTGAGATAGTTTCGTTATGTAACTTTTTAAGCATGGAAACAATTGGGCCGCGATGAGTAAATTTCAAATCGTAACGAGCAGTATCTCCCCCTTTTATAAGAATTTTCTCATGCTTTATGGTCAGTTGTTCCCATTTTCCGTTCAGTTTATATTCATTGCTATCTTTTGGATTTAGCGTTTCCCGGTAAAAATCAATATCATCGTTCATCACATTGGTAAGTCCCCAGGCAATACTATCATTATGGCCACAAACAATAAAAGGCTGACCTGGTAAAACAACACCGGTAACGTTTAGCTTTCCCTGAACTATCTGATGCATTTGATACCAAACCCCTGGTATTCTAAATCCCAAATGCATATCATTTGCCAATAATGGCTTACCCGAAGAAGTCCTGGAA
>DATBXH010000947.1:0-2325 GCA_036514375.1 Bacteroidales bacterium
CGCTGGTACCGTAATAACGCCCGATGTAAGAAACTTTGCTTAAAAAAGTCGTGTACAACTCTATATGTGAAAGTGTATCTATTTTCGAGATTTTCGCCTCAATGCTGGTAGAGATGGTATCATCCTCTATCAATATATTTGCATGAATATTGAAAAAAATTAAAGAGCTAAGTAAACTAATTATAAGTCTTTTAACAAACATGATCATATCTCTGAGTTTTAAAGTTGTCTTACGGAAAAAATCCGATACGGTTATACCCAGTAAGTCAAAAAAGTAAACGTTCAATTTACATTATAGTATTTTGATTATCCGCTAAAAGGAATTAATCTTTATCTTTGCATACTTTTTTGAAAAAATTCTACAATGATCAAGATCACGTTTCCCGATAAGAGTGTTCGGGAATTTAAAGAAGGTACAACAGGTTACGAAATAGCCTCCAGTCTTAGCAATAGCCTGGCCAAGGAAGTTCTTGCCATAACTGTTAATGGAGAAGTCTGGGACTTAACACGGCCTATTACTAAAGATTCTACAATAAAATTACATAAATGGGATGACCCAGAGGGAAAACACGCATTCTGGCATTCTTCAGCACATCTTATGGCCGAAGCGCTTGAAGCACTTTACCCGGGGGTCAAATTTGGCATCGGCCCGGCCATTGAAAATGGTTTCTATTATGACGTTGACCTTGGCGGTACCTCCATTTCTGATGCCGATCTTCTCAAAATTGAAGCTAAAATGAAGGAACTGGTTCAAACAAAGTCAAACTATACCCGTTCTGAAGTTAGTAAGGTTGACGCTTTAAAATATTTCACAGAAAAAGGGGATCCTTATAAAATTGAATTGATATCCGAACTTGCCGATGGTACTATTTCATTTTATAAACAGGGAAATTTTACTGATTTGTGTCGTGGCCCGCATTTACCGGATACTAGTCCTATTAAAGCCATAAAACTATTAACATTAGCAGGCGCTTACTGGCGGGGCAATGAGAAAAATAAGCAACTTACACGTATTTATGGCGTAACGTTCCCTAAGCAAAAGATGCTTGATGAGTACCTCGAAATGCTTGAACAGGCAAAACTTCGCGATCACCGTAAGATCGGTAAAGAACTTGAATTGTTTACCTTTTCACAGAAAGTTGGACAAGGACTTCCTTTATGGCTGCCAAAAGGTGCTAAATTGAGAGATAATCTTGAAGCTTATTTACGTAAAGTGCAGCGAGAATCCGGGTACGAACAGGTCATCACTCCCCATATAGGACAAAAAGAGCTCTACGTTACTTCCGGGCATTACGAAAAATATGGGAAAGATTCATTTCAACCAATCCATACTCCGGCAGAAGATGAGGAATTTCTGTTGAAACCAATGAATTGCCCTCATCATATTGAGATATATAAGTCAAAGCCGAGGTCCTACAAGGATTTACCTGTTCGACTGGCAGAATTCGGAACCGTTTATCGGTATGAACAGAGTGGTGAACTTCATGGGCTAACTCGAGTCCGCGGTTTCACCCAGGATGATGCACACCTCTTCTGCCGTCCTGACCAGATCAAAGAAGAATTTTGCAAAGTTATTGATATTATTTTTAGAATTTTTAAAGCTCTTGATTTTAAAGATTTTATTGCTCAGGTATCGTTGCGTGATCCAAATAACAAAGAAAAATATATAGGAAGTGATGAAAACTGGGAAAAAGCTGAAAGGGCAATTATTGAGGCTGCTGCAGAGAAAAAATTAAACACTACTGTGGAACTTGGTGAAGCTGCATTTTACGGACCAAAACTCGACTTTATGGTTAAGGATGCGATCGGACGGAAATGGCAGCTGGGTACAATTCAGGTTGATTACAACCTTCCTGAACGGTTTGAATTGGAATACATGGGAGCTGACAACCAGAAACACAGACCTGTAATGATACACCGTGCTCCATTTGGCTCCATGGAACGATTTGTAGCTGTATTAATTGAACACACTGCAGGAAAATTTCCGCTTTGGCTCACACCGGAACAGGTAGTGGTACTTCCTATAAGCGAGAAGTATGAGGATTACGCAAAAAAAGTTTTGAATTTTCTAAATAATTCCGATATTCGCACCTTAATTGACGATCGTAACGAAAAAATAGGTAAGAAAATCAGGGACAACGAGTTAAAACGAATTCCGTACCTGATTATTGTGGGCGAAAAAGAAGTTGAAACCGAAACAGTTGCGGTACGTAAACAAGGCGAAGGCGACAAAGGGACGATGAGTTTGAAAGAATTTGCTGATTTCATCAATGCCGAAGTCGCAGCGCAATTAAATGATTTATAAAATTAATTGATAGTATTAAC
>DATBXH010000948.1:0-3384 GCA_036514375.1 Bacteroidales bacterium
TATCCGGCATACACATATCCGTCTGTCCGGATACCTAATCCTCGCGGTTCCGTGATATGTCTGACTAATCCGGGCGAGGGCATGAAATTATGATCAGGATCTTCCGCATAAATACGGCATTCAATTGCATGTCCCATTTGGCGTATATCTTCCTGTTTGTAATGCAATTGTTCTCCATTGGCCACACGAATTTGTTCTTTCACCAGATCGAGTCCAACAACACGTTCCGTGATCGGATGTTCTACCTGGAGACGAGTGTTCATCTCAAGGAAATAATAATTGAGGTTATTGTCAACAAGAAATTCAATGGTTCCAACTCCTTCGTAATTAACCGATTTTGCAGCGGCACATGCTGCTTTACCCATTTTTTCACGGAGCTCGGGTGTCATGATAGGTGATGGCGTTTCTTCCACAACTTTTTGATGGCGGCGTTGAACAGAACACTCACGCTCACAAAGATGAATGACGTTTCCAAACTTATCACCCAAAACCTGAAATTCGATGTGATGCGGAGAAGAGATATACTTTTCAATATAAACAGAGTCGTCGCCAAAGGCAGATAACGCTTCGGATTTGGCAGCTTTAATGGCATCCATCAGCTGAGATTCCTTTTCTACAAGACGCATTCCTTTTCCTCCACCGCCTGCAGACGCTTTAATAATGACAGGCAAACCGATTTCATCAATTACTCTTTTGGCATCTTCCTTTTCTGTTATTTTTTTCCGGGTACCGGGGACAACCGGAACACCCGCATTGATCATAGTTTGCCGTGCTGTGATTTTGTCTCCCATGGTTGCCATGGCATGTGGAGACGGACCAATAAAAATAATACCTTCTTTGCCACAAAGCTTGGCAAATTCAGCATTTTCTGACAGAAACCCGTAACCAGGGTGAATAGCGTCTGCTCCTGACAACTTGGCTACTTCAATGATTTTTTCCATTTTCAGATAACTTTCTGAAGATGGAGAAGGTCCTATAGGATAAGCTTCGTCTGCATATCTTACGTGCATTGACCCACGGTCAGCCTCGGAATACACAGCCACACTTCGAATTCCCATCTCGCGACAGGATCTCATGATTCGGACAGCAATCTCGCCTCTATTTGCAATTAGGATTTTTTGTATCATTCATTTCAGTTTGGTACGGATTTTTAAACAACAAACACATGTATATGTTTCAAAGCATATCATAAAAAATCGCAATAGATATAATAAGTGATTGTATTACAAATTAATTGTAATGGAATTTTGTTAACCGAAATAATAAAAACATTTATCCGGACAGCATTTTAAACTGTTGAAAGGAATGATCCCGATAAAGTATAGATGCAAAGAAACCCGAAAGTTATCTGTTTTCATAGTTAGATTCTAATTTTGAGTTAAAACGAATTGTAACTATTATTTAAAGGCAGGCAAGATACAAGTTTTAGATTGAAAGCCAAATAAAACTTATCGAAATTCAGATGTTTTTTTCTTTTTTATATCAGGAATCCTCGTTTTCATTGATTTAACGAACTATCATTTTAATCTATTTCATGAATAACCGGTCCCTGATCAATAAACAATGAGCGACTTCAATTCCTGATCAATATAAAATCGTTGGAATGATTTATTTTCAGAACTTAACTTAAATTCTCATCCTAAAAGAAAGTCGGACGGAACATTTTTTAAACGGGCGATGTCCGTTATTTTTTGTTTTACATCAAAACCCATTTTACAGTTGACACCGCAGGAAGTACAGTTATCGCATGGATTAAGTGTTGTCCCGGTATAGGTCAAAGTTTGCCGGGCATGTGTAAGATTTTTATAACCATAAGCATACATATAACTGCGCATGATGGTTGGTATATCAAGTGATTGTGTACATTGGGGTATGCATTCGCCACATTGCTGGCAATAAACGCCATTGCTCAGTTGAATATCCGCAACAAGATCAGTCTTTTCCTGGTCCGTTAGCTGTAAATCAGCCATGATTTTCATGTTCTGATCCAATTGGTCGAATGTTGTAAAACCGGGAACCGTAGTATGAATATTTTCATTTTGCAGTACCCACTTAAGAGCAGCTTTGGTATTAATGGGTTTGGTTCGTTCCTTATCCCAGAAAGCGCCTGCCATTGTTTTCATAGCCACAATACCGAGACCGGCCGACGCAGCATAAGTAATTGCTTCGTTCATTTCAGCGATATTTTTTTTCCTGAAATTATAAGCGGTCATTATTACATCATAGATTTTAGTATCAGTGGCTGCCCTGATTGCCTCAGTTTCGTAACTATGCGTGGCGATACCGATGAACCTGGCTTTTCCCTGTTTTTTGATGTTTTCCATAGCCTTGAGCAGCGGTTCATAAAACACCGATTCGCGTTTTCCGGCAAATGGCAGCCACAGGATGTCAACATGATCCAATCCTAAACGCTGAAGACTTCCTTCAAACTTTTTCATGAAAGGTTCTTCTTTTGAGGCATCGGTGTATAATCCGTTTTTAAAATCGATACCATCAGGCATTACACTGGTAGCAATAAGAAAAGAATCGCGTTTGCGGCCTTTAAATACTTCGCCAAGCATTTGCTCATTTTTACCGTTTCCGTAATACTGGGAGGTAGCCAGAAGGACTATACCCTGGGACAAGGCAGCATCTACTAATTTGGCATTGTCAGTATCGCCTGTGCCCATGCTAACGATAGGAACTTTCAGACCCGTTTTTCCAAGCGTCCGGTAAACGAGTTTCTTTTCTGTTTCAGCAAATGTTGTTTTGAGGGAAGGTTTCAACGCAGAGGCTATCAAAGGAATTCCGGATGCTGCAATAAAGCTGTTCTTTAGAAAATTCCGGCGGTTGTCTTTTTTCATAAATTCAGTTTAAAAGTTAGTATTACGACCGTTTGGTTTTTTTTACAAAGTCTGAAAATTAAAAAGTTTTTCGATGAAAGTCAAATGATGATTATATTCAAACTTTTATCTAACCAAAAGGTTATTGGTTAATAGCTTAAAGTTACCAATTCTTCGCAAGTCCCATCATTAATTCTATTCCAGGTATTTTCCGATATAGTTTCGTGACACTTTTGTTTTTGGTACTTTGCCCTGAAACCATTTATGAACCGGCCAGTCCAGGCATAACCCATGCATATAATTATAGGTAGCTTTTCGAAGTCCTTCGCCTAGCATATCAAGATCGATATGCTGACCATCGGTAAAAGGTATTTCGTTGTTAGCGAAAGAACCGGGCTTGTTTTCAAGCAGTTTAGCGCCAAAGCTTTCAGGATGTTTACCGGATGGGCTATGCACTGTCATCGCATAACGGTGCCAGAAAGCTGACTGGATGAGCCCTTCTTCAAACATTTGTCGGACTGTTTCAAGACCATCTATCGTTTCCTGTATAGTTTGGGTTGGA
>DATBXH010000949.1:0-9969 GCA_036514375.1 Bacteroidales bacterium
AAAATTTATGAGAAACTTAATATTACTCGTAATTCTTTTACTGGCAGCAAAGATGACATACTCACAGAATTCCGGTGATGTAGTGATTGCCAAAAGGGTTAAAATACCTTCAACAATATTCGGAGAAGAGCGCACAATTTATGTTTCAACACCACCTGGTTATGATAATTCAAATGACTCATATCCGGTTCTGTATATCATTAACGGGGCTACTGATGTTATTGGACTGGTAAGATATATATCCGGTTATGACGGAGTATGTCCTCCATTAATTATAGTTTCTATAAATGTAAATCCTAACAGAGATATGTTTCCCTCAAAGCCTAAATACAGCAGAGGTACACAGCCGTCAAAGCCATGGTATAACAAGGAAGAGAATAATGAATTGAAAGTGTACCGACCTGATGAAAAAGTGGGAGAAGCTGATAAATATTTATCATTTATTGAAGCAGAACTTTTCCCTTTTATCGAAAAGAATTATCGTACAGTCCCTTTTAAGATTTGTTATGGCCATTCAAGAGGCGGACTTTGTGTCGCACACGCATTTATTTCGCATACCAGTATGTTTAATGGCTATATTGCCCTTAATCCTTCACTGTATTGGGACGACGGTTTGGTTATGAGAACTGCAGAAGAAAAGCTTGCCGGCCTGGATCTTAAGCATAAAATGTTTTATTTTGATATAGGAGAAAATGAAATCCCCACCACTATTGGAGATGCATTTACTTTTGCCCAAACCATAAGAAAGAACGCATCAGCAGATCTTAAGTGGAGGTTTGACTATTTACCGAATATAGGCCATGGCGATGGTACTGCTATTGGAATTATGAATGCATTGAAATTTATATATGAGGGTTGGCGATTTGATACCGATAAAATAAAGACGGAAGGGTTCTGCGCTATTGACAGTTTTTATAAAAATCAGTCAGAAAAGTATGGATACAATATATCCTCCGATGCTGGTCTTTTAAATGGTTATGGATGGGGTTTTGTGCATGACGGTAAGGCTGAAGAGGCTGTAAAAATATTCAAAGAAAACGTTCGCAGATTCCCTGATTCGCCCGATGCATACAATTACCTTGGGGAAGGTTATTTGGCAGCCAATAATATCGATATGTCAATTAAGAGTTACGAAAAGGCACTGGAATTGGCGACTTCTTTAAAGGATGATAAAAAAATGGCGTTTTTAAAAAGCCGGATTGAAAGTATTAAAGCGGGTAAAAAGTAAAATTTAAAGGAATCCGATAAAAACCCGCTAAACATAAACACAGAAAATATGAAATTCTATCATTTATCGGTCATACGTAGTAAAAATATTCTAATCAAATTTTTGATTTTTATATCAATGCTGAACAATGTTGCCAATGCCCAAATCTCGTTTATCACCAACGGGCAGCATATAACAAGTTCCAATAGCTGGGATATCCATTTGGCAGATTTAAATGGCGACGGTAGCTTAGATGCTTATTTTGATGGTGTAACCTGGTTTAATAATGGAAAAGGTGTTTTCACAAAAAGTGATCTTTCTTTTGGTTCAGGAGATTTTGTCAGTTTCGCCGATCTAAACGGCGATGGATTTGTAGATGCTATCAGTCGCGACAGCATTTACTTAAATGATGGAACCTATCATTACCAGTATTCACATAAGCTTTTGTCAGATATTTCGATGATTTCCTCCGTTCTTGCTGACATTAATAACGATGGATATGTTGACATTATTAGTTGCTCTCAGGATTCGGACAGAATTTTTATGAACGATGGAAAAGGTAACTTTACCAATACAGGCAAGAGTCTGGGTGGTTGGGGGCAGTGCAGTTATGCATTCGGTGATATCAATGGAGATGGTTTCACAGATATATATGTTGCAGTTCCTCACACTCCTCCCCCAACCATGGTGCATGCAGCAAACAAGATATGGTTTGGTGATGGGAAAGGAAATTTTACAGAAAAGGATCATGACATTAATGGTGCATCAAGTAGATGTGCTATCCTGGCTGACTTTAATGGCGATGGTAATCTTGATTTGTTTCTTGCAAGTAATGGTAAAACCGGAAATATGATCTTCTTTAACGATGGGAAAGGTAATTTTACTAATAGTAATCAACAGCTTGGTAATAACAGCGCTGCAGCAAAAGCTGCTGATTTTAATGGCGATGGCAATTTGGATTTATTCATTTGTTATGGTAAAGTTCCTTTTGGTGATGGAGCACCTAACAGAATTTGGCTAAATGATGGTAAAGGCAAATTTACCGACAGTGGCTTAAGGCTTGGTAATTCTAACAGTGCACAAGTCTGTATTGGAGACATAAATGGAGACAAAAAAACAGACGCTTTCGTGGTAAATGTTAAGCTTGATAATACCGTTTCGCCTCCGCGCCGTGTTGCTTGTCCGGTAGAAATATGGCTCAATACTTTGTTTCAATGCAATTATTTAAATGAAAATAAACCTGATACTATCCCGTTGATATTCGGGAAGGGTGTAGTATCCATTGATGGTGAAAACACCCATGCCTGCTCCTTTTCCCCCGATGGTAAACTGTTGATTTTTTCACGATATCCGGAAAAGAAATCATATGTGATGACCTGTAATAATGGTCGATGGAGCGAACCTGCGGAGGCTTTCTTTGACGGAAAGGAAACTGCTTTTTCGCCTTACAACGATAGAGTTTTTTACTACAAAACCGACGGAGATATTTATTTCAATGAAGAAACTGAAGAAAGCTGGAGTAACTCCATAAATTCCGTGGACAGTATAAATACCCCCGAAATGGAGTATTACCCGTCTATTGCATATGATGGCACACTTTTCTTTAGCAGAAACGGGAAGTGGGATGAAGGCCATATCATGTATTCAACTTTAAAAAGAGGAAAGTATACTTCTCCAGTTGATGTAGGATTGCCGATAAATAACGGAGGCGCTTCGCATGCTTATGTTGCTCCTGATAAAAGTTATATGATTTTCAATTCCCCGCGTGAAGGAAGCTATACTAAACTTGATTTATGGATATCATTCCGTAATATAGATGGTTCATGGACTAATCCGCAAAATCCGGGTAAAACAATCAATTCCGGAGCTGATGCAATTCTATGCCCTAAGATAACGCCCGATGGTAAATACTTGTTCTTTACTAAATTAAATTTTAACACCCATACAGGTAATGTATATTGGGTTTCAACTAAATTTATCAATTCATTAAAGTGTAATTGACAATAAAAATAAGGTTGCTAATTGGGTAGTTTCTCATAAAAATAAGAAGGTAAGGGAAAATATTTATCTTTGAAATCTGTCAGCCACAGTCTATATTCTCTCAAATAATGCTATATAATTTTAATCCATGTAATGTCTGATCAAATGAAAAATAAAATCTATTCATATGCTTTGTTGGCATTTATTTTTGTGTTGTTAGCAGGTAACCTGAACGCAAAAACCATAGTTGATAAATTAGTTACTGAGTATCTGGTTAATCCTGTAGGAATTGATGTTAAAAAGCCAAGGCTAAGTTGGCAACTGGTATCGGATAACAATAATTTAATGCAGATAGCATATGAGATTCAGATGGCCGACTCTCCTGAAAAACTTTTAAAGAAGAAAAGTTTATTATGGGAATCCGGAAAGATACTGAGTGACAAGTCAGTAAACGTAGTATATGATGGCCCAACGTTAAAATCCATGCAGCGAATATACTGGAAAGTTCGGGTTTGGGATAATACAGGAAAAGTTTCGGACTGGAGTAAAACTGCTTATTGGGAGATGGGAATCCTGGAAACTGACCTTTGGAAAGCAGAATGGATACAACTAATGAACGAACCGGGCAAAGCAGGGGCAAAACCTTGCCAGTATTTTCGAAAAGAATTTCCTGCCGGGAAAAAGATCAGATCAGCAAGAGTCTATGTCAGTTCTTTGGGTCTATATCAGCTGTTTATCAACGGAAAAAAAGTGAGCGCTGACTTATTTACACCCGGATGGACAAGTTATAATAAACGACTTCAATATCAGACCTATGATTTGACTTCTTTCATCCAAACTGAAAATGTAATAGGTGCAATATTAGGCGATGGATGGTACCGTGGAAGAATAGCCTGGGGGAACGGCTACAACCATTATGGAGATAAACTGGCTCTTTTGCTTCAACTGGAAATCACTTACGTGGATGGAACCAAAGAAACAGTTATCAGTAACGGAGACTGGAAATGTAGTACAGGTTCCATATTAAAATCCAGCATTTATGATGGGGAGACGTATGACGCACGTCTTGAAATGAACGGTTGGAACAATTCAGGTTTTGATGACAGCAAGTGGCAAAAGGTAGGGCTAATGGATCATTCAAAAAATACTTTGGTTGCTACGATGAGTAACCCTGTTCAGGGTACAGAGGAATTAAAACCAATTGGTTTGATAACTACTCCTAAGGGCGAAACCTTGCTTGATATGGGGCAGAATATGGTAGGCTGGGTGCGAATGAAAGTCAAAGGAAAGGCAGGAGAAAAGGTTGCCTTATTGTTTGGCGAAATACTTGATAAGGACAAAAATTTCTATTCGCAAAATCTTCGTAGTGCTAAATCTGTAGATACTTTTATCTTGAAAGGAAACGGGGAAGAAACATTTGAGCCTCATTTTACCTTCCATGGTTTTCGTTACGTTAAACTTGTTGGTTATCCTGGAACTCCCAAATTGGAAGACTTTACAGGAGTCGTAATACATACAGCAATGGAACCAACAGGTGTATTTTCCTGTTCAGACTCAATGATCAACCAATTGCAGCATAATATTCAGTGGGGACAGCGAGGCAATTTTCTTGATATACCCACTGATTGTCCTCAACGGGATGAACGCCTGGGCTGGACCGGAGATGCACAAGTATTCAGCACAACTGCCGGTTTCAACTTTAATGTTGCCTCATTTTATACCAAATGGTTGAGGGACCTTGCTGCTGACCAACTTCCAAATGGTAGGGTTCCACATGTCATCCCGGATGTTTTAAATGGCGACGGAGGCTCTGCAGCCTGGGCAGATGTTTCGATTATTGTTCCATGGACTGTATACAGAATTTATGGCGATACTCGTATTCTTGAAGAACAATATGAGAGCATGAAAGCCTGGGTGGGATATATGAAAACTAATGCCGGAGATGATTATTTATGGACAGAAGGAAATCATTTTGGAGACTGGCTGGCTTTTGCCACGAACTATTCAGATTATCCGGGTGCTACCACCGATAAAGACCTGATCGCTACAGCTTATTACTGTTATTCAACAAGACTATTGGGCAAGATTGCGGGAATCATAGGTAAATCAAATGATGCTAAAGATTATGGAGAGCTTGCACAGAAAATAAAAAAGGCATTCATTGCCGAGTTCGTTACACCTAACGGAAGATTGGTTTCACATACCCAGACAGCTTATGCCTTAGCTTTGTCATTTGATCTTTTACCTGAGGAGTTAAAAGCTAAATCTGCAGAATATTTTGCTAACGATGTAAAAAAGTTTGGACACCTTACTACAGGGTTCGTAGGTACACCGCTTTTATGCAGTACACTATCATCAATTGGTCGGGACGATCTGGCCTTTATGCTTCTGACCCGCAAAGAGTATCCATCGTGGTTATACCCCATTACCAAAGGGGCAACAACTATCTGGGAGCGCTGGGATGGAATTAAACCGGACGGAACACTTCAGGATGTTAGTATGAATAGTTATAATCACTACGCGTATGGAGCTATCGGAGAATGGTTATACGACCATATTGCCGGAATTAATTATGATGTTCGGAACCCGGGATATAAACATATTATTTTTTCTCCCCATGTTGGAGGAGGATTAAAGAAGGCCAGTGCCGAATTTATTTCAATGTACGGAAGAATTAAATCAAGCTGGGAAACAGACAGTAGCAATTTTACTTACGAAGTTACCATTCCTGCAAATACGGTAGCAACCATCACACTACCATTTGCAAAGTCAAAGAAAGTTCTTATAAATTCCTTGCCGTTGAAATCCGCAATTAAAAATGAAATTGCAGAAAATAAAGATGATTTGATTTTTAATCTGGGCTCGGGAGTGTACAAATTTCAATATCCTATCCATTAATTTCTGGTCATTATACTCCCCATTTTAGACTGATCCAAACTGTGTGCAAATAAAAAAAGCGGAGCAGATTTTATATCTGTAACCGCTTGATTTTTCTGTGGGAGCAACAGGATTCGAACCTGTGACCCTCTGCTTGTAAGGCAGATGCTCTGAACCAGCTGAGCTATGCTCCCTTGTTGGCCTTGATTATTTTTCTAAGGCGGTGCAAATATAGCTGCGTTTTTTTGATCTGCAAAAATATTGTGTTTTTTTTTCAGAAATTTTTTAAACTACTTCTGCCACCACAAACGTACTGCCACCTATAAATATGAAGTCTTCTTTCGAAGCATTCTTCCTTGCAGTCTCCAGGGCTAATTTAACTGATTGATAACTATCGCCCAGTAAACCATAACCAGCGGCCTTTTTCTTCAGTTCTTCGGCTTCCAATGCTCTCGGGATAGACGCATTGGTAAAATAATACGTCGCATCGGTCGGTAAGAGTTTAAGTATCGAATCGATGTCCTTATCCCGCACAAAACCTACAACCATGTGAAGTTTTTTGAAAGGAACCGCTTTTATCTGTTCAACCACCCAGGTAATTCCATCTTTGTTATGGCCCGTATCGCAGATAATTAAAGGATTATATCCCAAGGACTGCCATCGCCCCTGCAAGCCTGTAATTTGTGTTACATCCGCCAGTCCTTCATAAATAGACTTGTCCGGTATAAGCAGTCCAGCTTCCTTCAGTTGCTCAACTGCCGCAAGTACCGTACAAATATTTTTCCGCTGATAAAAACCAAGAAGATCCAGCTTTAAATTCCGGAAAGCAGGCTCTCCGGATCGATAAATTGTAAGCACCTGTTTATGATCCAAAGATACCAATGAATATTCAGATTTAAAGATCTCATCGGCCCGTTTTATCCGCGAATGGAAGGTCTTCGCTTTTTCGGCGAATACAGGCCACGTCTCTTCGTGAAATTCCCCAATAACCACCGGAACATTTTCTTTGATAATACCAGCTTTCTCGATCGCTATTTTGCCGGGCGTATCACCAAGAAATTCGGTATGATCCAGCCCGATGTTAGTAATCACGGATAAAATGGGTGTGATGATATTGGTGGAGTCAAGCCTCCCTCCCATCCCTACTTCAATCACTGCCACATCCACGTTGGCTTTCGAAAAATAATAGAATGCCAGTGCCGATGTCATTTCAAAAAAGGAAGGTCTGACAATCGAAAAAACATCCTGGCTTCTCTCGATGAAATCAACAACTTCAACCTCGGGAATCATTTCACCATTAACCCTGATCCTTTCCCTAAAATCCTTTAAATGCGGCGATGTAAACAAACCCGTCTTATATCCCGCTGTTTGAAGAATGGCTGCCAGCATATGCGAAACTGAACCCTTCCCGTTTGTGCCGGCCACGTGTATCGTTCTATAATGCTGATGCGGGGTCCGGAAATAATTATCGAGATAAATTGCCGTATCAAGATTTGCCTTGTAAGCAGAATGCCCTACCCGATGAAACATGGGCAATTGATCGTACAAATATTGTATAACTTCGTAATAATTCATGATCCGGAGTGGTTCTATTATAATAAGTGCTTTGAATAGTAAACCTTACCAGGTATTCCGATGGATCCTCGAAACATCAAACCGTTTCGGTTCAGCAGGAATTTCAGCCGGATAACCCAGCGAGATGAGTGCAAATGCATGGATGTGTGACAGCAGGTTCACGATCTTTTTCATGTTTGCAATGCGTTCCTCGCGCGGATAAATACCAACCCAGCAGGCACCCAAACCTTTTGCGTGAGCAGCAAGTAAGATATTTTGTGTTGCAGCGCTGCAATCCACAGGCCAATATCCCTTATCATGAGCTTTTTCCTCATCGCCACAAACAAGAATGGCACAAGGGGCATTTTTCAGCATTTTACCATTCGGATGAAACTCGGCGATCTGGCCTAAAATGTCCTTGTTCCGAATAATGATAAAATGCCAGGGCTGTTTATTACAAGCCGAAGGGGCAAACATTCCATACCGGATCAACTCCTCTGGGAGTTCTTCAGGAATCTCTTTATCCGTATATTTTCTTACGCTGCGACGTGACAGTAAGGTGTCTAATGTATCCATAAAAAAAATTTTGTCAAAAATACTATATATATCCCTCTGTTAACCATAAATAGGCAAATTTTGCTATCTTTAAGCAATAACCATTACGTTTAAAATCCTGCCCATGAAAAGTAAGAAGAAAATCTTTGTCTTGGATACCAATGTCTTATTGCACGATTACCAATGCATTTACCACTTCCAGGAACACGATATTGTGATTCCCATTGTTGTTCTCGAAGAATTGGACAGACTGAAGAAAGGAAACGACCAGATAAATTTCAATGCACGTGAGTTCACAAGAGAGCTCGATAAATTATCGGGCGATCATTTGTTCAGTGGCGGTGTCGATTTGGGCAAAGGCCTTGGAAAGCTCATGATAGAGACGGGGAAACCCTTCTCCAAGAACATTGCGGAATCATTCCCGGAGAGTACACCCGATCATCGAATACTTGCAATTGCCGAATTTACAAGCATAAAAAATCCCAAAGTTAATGTGGTACTCATCTCTAAGGATATTAACCTCAGAATGAAGGCCAAATCACTTGGTATCCCGGCGCAGGATTACGAAACTGATAAAGTCAGAAACATCGACGAACTCAATAAGAATATCCTGACTATTGAGAATATCGATAACCAGCTGATATCAAAACTATACGAACAACCGGATGGTGTATCTATTGAAGAATTTAAAATTAGGCAAAAGCCTCAGGGACATCACTATTATATTTTAAAAAGCGATAAGGCCAGCGTATTATCGCATTTCGATCCCAACAATAAGGTAATGATGAGGGTCGAAAAACAAAGGACTTTCGGTATTGAGCCACGAAATGCCGAGCAGGCTTTTTCGCTCGATGCATTACTACGCCCGGAAATTCAACTTGTCGCTCTCACAGGAAAAGCAGGTACCGGAAAAACACTGCTGGCTCTGGCGGCTGCTTTACACCAAAATAAAATGTATAACCAGATTCTACTAGCCAGGCCTATTGTTCCGCTGGCCAACCGCGATATGGGATTTCTTCCGGGAGATGTAAAAGAAAAAATTGAACCATATATGCAGCCGCTTTTCGACAACTTATCGGTGATAAAAAACAAATTTAAATCGATGAGCGACGAGTACCTTAAAATAGAGGAAATGGTGAAGAATGAAAAGCTTGTGCTTACACCATTGGCATATATCCGCGGACGAAGCCTTTCCAATGTGTTCTTTATTGTTGATGAAGCACAAAACCTGACACCACACGAAGTAAAAACAATCATAACCCGAGCAGGCGAAGGTACCAAGATGATTTTTACCGGCGACATTCAGCAAATTGACTCACCATACCTGGATACCCAGAGTAATGGCCTATCATATCTTGCAGACAGGATGAAAGGTCAGGATTTGTTTGCCCATGTAAATCTGGTGAAAGGTGAGCGAAGTTACTTAGCAGAGCTGGCAAGCAATTTGTTATAATAAAAGGAACGCCCTTTGAACATCAAATTCAAAGGGCGTTTCTTTTCCGGAGCAGACTTTTTCTACAAAACCTCTGCAAAACCTATAATTACCACAGATATAATCAAAACTAACAGGCCGCTGGCTAAGGTTAAACTGGTTTTTTTGCTCACACCTTTCCACTCGCCTGTAAATAGGCCAATGATATTACTGAAAACAATAACCAGCGAAAAGAGCAAACACCATGTAACATAAGACATGTCAGCACTCATTTTATTGGTTCCCATTCCTTTGAAAACGAATTGTGAAAACCACAGCAGCCCGGCAATTGCCGCAAACATGTAATAGGATGTCAATGGGGTAT
>DATBXH010000950.1:0-4099 GCA_036514375.1 Bacteroidales bacterium
GCTATGATTTTGCAAAACGAAAAGAAGAACGCCAGGAAAAATCAGTGCCTGTGTTAAAAGAACTAGAAGATTGGTTAAAAGACAATATCATTCAGGTATTACCTCAAAGTGCCATTGGTAAGGCCATTACATATACTTTAGGTCTATGGCCCCGGTTAATGCGTTATACTGAATATGGGCAATGTGAGATTGACAATAATCTGATAGAAAACAGCATCCGCCCTGTAGCTTTGGGACGAAAAAATTATTTGTTTGCCGGATCACACGATGGAGCCAGACGTGCAGCCATGATTTATTCGTTCCTGGGAACTTGCAAAATAAACAATGTCAACCCTACAGAATGGTTAACTGATGTGTTAAACCGAATCTACGATTATAAAGCAAACAAATTGGCTGAATTACTTCCTTCTAATTGGAAACCCTTAAATATTTGAGCCTACTTAACCGAAGCATTACATCGCAATTCGTGGCGCACCGCTTTATTGTTGGTGCAGTATCAGCGGAACCATACAATGGATATGATGAAAAGACCACTTTGGAGCGAAGCGGATTTGGAAGGGCTTTAAGGACTGGGGAAGTTTGGCAAATACCTATGAATTCAATTTAATTCTTTGCCTAACGGCAGGATTTAAAGCCCTGGATTAAATTGAATTAGGATAGGGTACTATTATATTTAAAGTGCTCAATATCATCCTCTAAAAGCACTTTTTTATATCCCATTCCTTTAAATCTCTTGTTATGCCTAATTGTTTAAGCCTTTTGATTCCTTCATTAAGGCAATAATCACTCATATTAGTATACTTATTTTTTTGTAAAAGACATCGTGTCTAAATCTAATGGATTATTAATATCTCCTTCACTGTATGAACACTCCCATTCATCATTAAAAAAGCACTTTAGATTTGGATAAACTTTATTCTTCATCGTTTGACTTTGACTATGTTCTTGAAAAACAAATATTCCATTTGTTTCAATTAAATTTTGAAGAAAAGAAATGAGTTCAGGATATAATCCTACATACCGAAATAAGTTCTTAGCTCTAACTACACCAATTACATTATTAAAATCATTACTTGACAAATCTTCAACACCTTTGTTAATAATTTTTATATTTTGGAGATTACAGTTCTTACTTTTAAACTCTAAAACCTTACAGGAAAAAACTGATTTATCAACAAGATAATAAATCGAACACGGATCTAAACTATTATAAAAGTTTATAAAATCTGGACCTGTTGCTAAATCAACATATATCGAGTGTTCAATTGGATTATCTGGCAATGAAGGTAAAATATAACCTGATTTAATGAATGAGTTAGTATATGTATTAATATGTAACTTAGCTAATAGCTCAATAAACTGAATAAAATTTGAATCAGTTATAATTTTCTTGTAAAATTTAAGAAAATCATTCAATCCACTTTGCAGTATTTTAATATTGCCATTAACCTTACGATAAGTATTAATAAAAAAATCTATGGAAGAGTTGACTTCATAGTTATTGAAATCATATAAAGCAACAATTGTACTAACTTCTGATTTAGGAATATTATACTTTGTTAGAAATGAGAAATCACTTCCAGTATTCTTAAAGTAAATCCTTTCTAGTTTTTCAATTATATCCACAAAGTTCCTTTCTGTTGGATTGCTAGTAACATATTTCTCATTGTATACCGACAATCTTAATTTTGTAATCTATTTTTAAATATGTCTACTTGCCTTTTTGTGAATCTCATAATTTCATTACTATAAGCTGGGGTTACTCATTTTCATTTTTAAACAGTTGTATAATAGAACTAAGTGCTTCACAATCGTGCTTCTTATTTTCAGTCCCTAAAATCATATAGTGAACATATTCATCGTTAAGTTTAGGAGAGAAAGAAAAAGCGTTAAACATATGTAAATAACGTTCTTTAAAAAAATCCTTAGAGTATCTTCGAAATGTTATATTTTCAAACGAAGGACCAGTATGAATATTGAAAGAGCCTGATAAAACTTCAACATAGTTTTCAAAAACGCCTACATAGTATTTTGCATGGGATTGTTGAAAAAAAGGCATCTTACCACCTTCCATAGATTCAATTAAAGGTTCAAGTAATCCCCATTCCACAAGTAAATCATATGGGATACCTGTACTATCTTGTGCTTTTTTATATAAATTGAAAGTACCTTTTCTAGTTATTAAATTAGTTTTATCAACATTCACATTAATCTCGAGCCAATTCCATAACTCAGTTAGTGCCTCTTGGGAGGTTGCATAATGATACCCTATAAATGGCACAACCAATAAAACCTCATTTGCTGTATATCGCCATCTATTTAAAAAACGTTCTAAAAATCCGAGACATTCAGTTTTGGTAAATATACCATCAACCTGATTTATCAGATTAACCATAGAGTGGTGTATTAAATACAGATTATCTGGATTTAAATCATTTTCAGAGTCTATTTCTTTCGCAAATATTGCTTGATAATCTACATCTTGATGTTTATAGTAGATTACTATAAATGATTTTTTAGCGGAACTTTTTCCTTTTATATAATAATTAAAATAAGCTTTATAGTTATCTTTAATCTCCACAAGGTGTGAATTTAAAGCATTAAATGCTAATTGCTCCAGATTTAGAATGTTAGTTCCAAATGTAGGTTTTTGAGATGGTTGCCAATGCACTTTGGGAGGTTTTTCATAGCCAAAAACTAAGATTCTTTCGATAGAAGTGATTTCACTTTCTTTAATATTGTATTTAGATTCAAATGAAATGGGAAATTTATCAACCCAACTATCCAAAACCTGACCACCACTTGTTATTCCAGAGGCATCGAACGGATTTTTTAAGTTACAAGGGAAAATAGCATTACAGCTATTACATTTAATAATTATTCCTCCTGAGTCATTCATTCCGCCTAAAAACTTACCTTCACTTAATCTTATTAAGTTGTTGCAACCTGAGTTTTTACATTTTACAATATACATATTATGAGTTATATCCATTCGGTTTGCAATTTTGGCTACTTTATAGTTTCAATTATTTTACCTGCAAGAAAATAATACATAAGCGAAATATTGTTGGTCAATTCTTCAAGACGAGGTACCCAGTTTTTAATTTCTTCGGATCCTAATGTGAACTTCATCTCTCCATTTTCAAACAATTCATCAGTTGGATAGAAGTTTTTGTGATTTTCTATTAAAAGATCACAAAAGTCAAGTTTTTCAGAATCGTCTAAGAAATCAATTTGTCCAGTATTGCATAGTTCTTCATAGTTTGCATATAAATCCAATGCTTTCTGGAGATTTTCCTGAAATAAAATTCCTGTTTTTTTTACGTGGTCTGAAAAGATTTCAAGATTGTAATCTTCAATGCTTTTATCTTCAAAGTATTTCAATTGGTGAAAATGAAAAGCCAATTGATTACATGTTGATATACTTTCCAATAATTTGTCAAGATCCTGAAAGTCGCTAAAGCTTTTATTCCATGTTTGCAAACTAAACTTTTTTATGAAATATTCCGGTATATCTTGAGGTACAAGATTAAACTTAGATAAATCGGCGTATTTTTTTTCCCTAAGATTGTATGTTTTAAACTCATACCATTTCATATTTATTGGTTTTCCATGCACAAGAAGTAGTAAATTAAAATCGGGAAATAAGGTACCAATAAGTAGATATTTAATTGAAGTATAATCTGGTTGGCCTAATACTGAATGAATATTATCATATACTTTTTGAATAAGTTCAAGGCTACTTAATGCATTAGAGGTATTGGCTATTACGATACAACGTTTGCTATTTTCATCGAAATCCAAGGTGAGATCACAGGCTGTTTTTTTACCAAGCACCTTGAAAGAATCTATTAATCTCCGTTTGAAAGTGTTTTTGGTCTCTTTAAATCTATTTAAAGCTGTTGCCAGAATATTTCCAGACAAAGATGTTTCGGAATTAATAAAATGATGGTATACAAAACAAAGAGCCGTTATCGCTTCTGTCTCCTGTTTTTCAATACTTTGTAATAGTTTAATGTCTGTAAATTTTTTAAAATGCTCTTCGAACAATTGTTGAAAACTTGCAATGCACTCATAAGCTCTATATAAATTACCAGCT
>DATBXH010000951.1:0-3654 GCA_036514375.1 Bacteroidales bacterium
TGGGTATAAGTTTACCAACACTTAATGAATATTCTAAATCTGGTATTATTCCCTCATATCGTGTTGGATCGTGCATACGATATAAATCCAATGAAGTTGAGTCCGCATTACTAAAAGTTCAATCTATTAAAGGAAAGAAGGGATAATAAAATAAAAACGTGATCGTCAGAATATCTCACGTTAGAAAAAATGCAATGTAATTTAAGGTTTAAACTTGCAATAAATGGATTACTTGAATATTCCGGTAGCTTTATGTACCTATATGCTTAAATGGCATATTGTGATGCAAATCAGATTATACACTTATCTAAAAACAATTTGTTATGGACGCTTTAAGTTATCGGAAGATTTTATCAATAATTGTTGTGTTGCTTTAGAGTATAAGTCAAAAAAAACGTTTAAAGCTCATTTTGAATATTTACTACAAAACAAATGGTTAACTTTTAATAGTAAATCAGGTAGCTATAGAATTGTTGGTCTCAGCCACATAGCAAATAGATTAAGATTTCAAACATCGAAAGGAGCGATTTTTTATCCTGAATACTTTAAAAAATTTAAGGGGTTTGTTACAGGAACAGTTATAACTTATTATATGATAAAGAGAAGCCAAGAAGAAAGGCGGTCAGCACTAAAAAAGGGGAGTGCTAGCAAGAGTCGCCCTTTGGCTTCTTATTCTTTACCACATTCATACTTAGCAAAGGTACTAAATGTTCCTGTTTCAACAGCACGCTCCTATCGTAAGAATGCAATAGACAGTGGATTTCTTAAAGCCAAAAAAACTTATATAGAAACTTTGATTCCAATTAGCGAAATTGATCTTTTCAAAAAGTTTGCATCTGTTGAATCTGATAAAATCAAAATTGTAAATAAGTCTGTTTGCATTCAACAGGCGGATCAAATTGAATCTTCAATCTTTCTCAGAATGAAAAGAGATATACATATTATTACTAAAAAATATAGGAAAAAAAATACACCGTATATAAGGGGATCTATAAGGGGAAATAAATAATTCAATTTTTAACAAAGTTTGCTTTTAAAAATTGATAGTTACATATTAAAAATGCAATAGCTGCAATTTGATTTCATCAACCCTTTTAATGGATTTAAATGTCACCAGAACTGGGACATTGTCCTTCATCAATTTTTAACTATTTTTGAAAATAGGTTTAAACTAATTTAAAAATCAACCTTTTGTGCTTACAAAAAATAATTCATACTCTCTTTTTACATATAAAGAGCCTCATTCATTTGTGTTGTTGCACCATTTTTTTATTAAACTATAGGCTCTTGTCTCGCCAAGTTCCCCTGCCTTACTCCAATCTAAACAAGCTCCATTTATATCTCCTATCTGCTTTTTTAGGCATCCTCGTTTATAATATATCGTGGCATCATTTGAATATATTTCAATTTGTCTAGTATAATCTATAATAGCTCCGTAGTAATCACCAAGATCGCTTTTTAAATCAGCTAATTTTTCATAGACTTTGGTTTCAATATAAACATGATCTAAGTTAGGATCGAGATCAACAACTTTAGTGTAATCTGAAACTGCCCCTCTTTTGTCATCCAGCAAAGATTTAACGTTAGCTCTCCATTGATAGGCTGCTACATATTTAGGGTCTAATTTGATTGCTTGGCTATAATCTTTCATGGCACCAACAAAGTCATCAAGTAGACTACCTGAGATATTAGGCTTAAAGTAATAATCATTAGGGTTTTCCAGCGAGTGCCTAAGTTTAATTTCTCCATATTCATCTATAGCGTGAAAATATTTTGCATTACCTCTACAAAAAAAAGCATATGAAAAATCCGGTTGTAACTCAATTGCCCTATTGTAATCATGTATTGCCCCATTATAGTCTTTATGACTTTTTGCTTCAGCTCTACCTATGTAAGCATTAATATTTCCAGGGTCTAATTCAATAGCTTTATTATAATCCAGTATCGCCCCTTCGGAATCATGGTATGATTTTATGCCAGCACGTTGTCTATATGCTTCTGAATATCTCGGGTTTATTTTTATGGCTATCTCAATATCCTCCAAAGCACTTGTCAAATCACCAGAAGAAAGCTTTGTTTCTCCTCTTGCAAGATATACATTTGCATCATTAGGACTTAACTTTATTGCTTTGTTATTATCTGCTATGGCTCCTTTGAAATCGTTAAGTAACGATTTAACATTGGCTCGGTATATATAAGCATCTGCATAATCAGGTTTCAGCTTAATAGCTTTGTCATAGTCAAGTAAAGCCTCCTCATAATTACCAGCACAATAGTTTTTATATCCTCTATTAAAGTAATCTTTTGCAGTTTGCCCAAAGCATGTTACTGAAAGTGATAACAATATAAAAATAAGAATATTATTTATACAGGAATTAGTTTTCATCTTTTGATTTAGTAAAAAAATATATTTATTTGATGCATTGAGTATGCAGCCTACGACAGATCTTAAATTCTTTATAAACTCTTATTTAAGCCATTTTTTAACTCCACCATGATGTGAACAAGTCCCCCTTCGATTCTTACTAAAACTATACGTTCCATCCCAACATTCTGCCGTTGCTCCAACAGGAACAGAATTATAGTGTGTTGGTGACTGAACTTTTTCTCCATTTGAATTTCTATAATATCTTACACTACTTTCTTGTGTTGTTGTGTCATTACTTGTGACATCCTTAATCAAATCTTTATAAACAAAACCAATTCTGTCATTATATTTGATTTTAACCCAGTTATCATATTCAATTGTGTCTGTAACAACTGAAACAACTGTTCCCTTGGGGATTTTGCATAGTATATTCTTTTTAAATTCAGGGGAAGACCTAAAATTTGCTTTATCAGTAACTATTTTAATCTGGCCGAAAGCAACTATGGTTAAGAATAAAAGGACTAAGAGAAAAAATAATTTTTTCATATCTTCTTTAGTTTTAATACTTTTAGTAAAAGTCTTTAATTATTATAATTGATTATTCCATCATATACACCGGAATAATCATACAATTTTACTTTCGTTTAGGAACATATATTTTATTTCCCTTATTATTATAATAGTATTGCCCGCCTTTTGATCCGGTTTGGATCGTTTTACCCTTACCGTAGTTCTGAGCCTCATTAGAATAATCTTTTGCTCTAGTGCCCTTAGTTCCAGTCCAATTGTTAGTATTACCTTTGGTAGAATAATTATCCCTATTCGTTTGATTGGGAGTCGTCTTATAGTGCGGTTTTACATAAGTTCCCGTCGACTTTTTAACATATCCCTTTTGGCAGCGATATGATGAATTCGTTTGACTTCTTACTACTTGACATATACTAAGGACAAGTAGAATTAATAAAAGAATATAGTTTTTCTTCATGGCTTATGTGTGTATTGGTTTAATATTGATACAGTATAAATATTACCTTTCTTAGAAATACATACTAAGGTTAACATGTCATTAGTGGAATTATTACCACACCTTGTTATATAAGGTGTTCCATCATCAAAGTGGCCTTCCTCCTTTTTCATAATTCAATATTTTTAATTACAGTTTTCCTTAATCAATCTACTTGCAGAATTATCACCAAGCTCAATTGCTCTGGACAGATCCTTGCAACCACCAGTTTTGTCACCTGAATCATTTTTTGAAAGTCCTCTCATGGTGTATGCTTCGGCGT
>DATBXH010000952.1:0-2837 GCA_036514375.1 Bacteroidales bacterium
TCAACATCGTCAGGATGGACATATTTGATAAAAGGCTGACCTTCGAGATCAGAAACTTCATATCCCAGTACTTTGGTCCATTCCGGGTTCAACCTTCGGAAATATCCGTCGATATCTGCAATGCAAAGCATATCTATACTGTTAGCAAAGAAACGCTCAAGTTCATCCGATTTCGAACCGTAAGCTTTTTTTGCCTGCTCTCTGCTCCGATATATCCGTATGATACTATATCCGTAAATAATAACTATGGCAAGGATAACGACAATCAATGTCCCAACCCGAATATTGAATTCAGGATAAATCAGATTTTGAGAAACTTTCCCCCAGAAATTATAAATAACCAACAACACCAACAGACAAATGCCAGCGGTTACTGCTATAAAAGGAATATTAGGTTTATTAGGCGGCGTGTTTTGCTTTATTTCCTTATTCATAGAAACCTTTTAGGGTCAAGCACTCAGCTACTTATAGTTCTATAAATTTAGAAAAAGGAAATGAGAAATACAACATTGAGTCCACTCCGAAAAGTCAAAAATTCAATAATTTTCATCTGTTTTACCCCTAACCCCTCCAAGGAACCAGCTGAAAATCATTGAATTTTTAGTCCCCCATTTGGGGGATTAGGGGGCAAAGACTTTTCGGAGTAAACTCAACAATGGAATTAGTTAGCTGTTTACCAGTTATTTTTTGGGTTTTGCTTTGGTAATTCCTTTGGTGGACAATTCGTTTTTCATCAGATTATCGGGCCTGAAGCTTATCCTTAGCCCTTTTATATTATGGACATTCACATCTTTGGGATTTTCCTCTGTGGTTACTTTGGCGTGAAGCCTGAATGAGCCCAAGCCATCAAGCTTAATAGAATAACCGTTCATCAGCATTTCCGGAATCAGATCAACCAGGTTGACCACTACTGCATAAACATCGCCTTCACTCAGAGAGGAACGTTGTGCCAGTATTTTTGATACATCACGCAGGTTCATTTTCATTGACCCCGTTAATTTAGGGAAGCATATTTGTTTTCCGGTTTTCCCTTCACCCGGTTTATAAGTCGTCATTATCTTATACGTTACGCTCATAGTAAAAATAGTTTATAGATAAGCAATTATCGATGAAAACATAAGTAAATATTTCTAAAATAATGCTCATTAAATTTAAAAATAATCCATATTAAAAAAGATTTTAATGCGCATTATTTAATTATTCCTTCACTACTTTTTATCTAAAACTTCCTTATGTTAATGTTCGTTGCTCTTTATGATTTTTCATATTGAAAGGATATTTTTTCAAAAAAACTTGCTTCTTCCGTACATTTTTGCCTGTACCTTTTAACCAAACCTTCATTCTTCTGTTATAATTGTTAAATTTGCAATCCTTTTATATTTAAATTGATGGTAGAAACAAAACCCAACATTAAAAAAGAACTCGAAAAACGGGTGCTGGTACTCGATGGTGCAATGGGAACCATGATCCAGCGTTACAAACTTACAGAGAAGGATTTCCGTGGCGACCGTTTCGCTAATCATCCTTACGATCTGAAGGGAGACAATGATCTTTTATCGTTAACCCGGCCCGATATTATTGCTAAAATTCACGAAGAATATCTGGAAGCTGGTGCCGACATTATCGAAACTAATACCTTTAATGCTACCCGTGTGTCACAGGCCGATTACCACATGGAGGCGGCTGTTTATGATATAAATCTTGCCAGTGCCCGTTTGGCAAGAGAGGCAGCAGATAAGTATACTTCAAAAAATACTTCCAAGCCAAGGTTCGTTGCAGGATCTATGGGCCCTACCAGTAAAACAGCTTCGCTTTCACCCGATGTAAATGATCCAGGCTTCCGTGCTGTTACGTTTGACGAATTAGTAGAAAATTATAAGGAACAAGCAAGAGGATTAATCGATGGAGCCGTGGATCTGTTATTGATCGAAACTGTTTTCGATACACTGAATGCTAAGGCGGCCCTGTTTGCCATTGATGAACTGATGAAGGAACGGGGCGAGCGGATCCCGGTATCTGTTTCAGCAACCATTACCGACGCTAGCGGACGTACACTTTCCGGCCAGACTATTGAGGCTTTTCTGTATTCCGTTACTCATATTGACTTGCTGAGCATTGGTGTAAACTGTGCACTTGGTGCTAAGGAAATGAGACCATACATTGAAGAGCTTGCCAAAAAAGCGTCGATTTTTGTGAGTGCGCATCCCAATGCAGGTTTACCAAACCAGTTTGGCGGATACGACGAAACACCGACTCATATGGGCAAACATATTCACGATTTTCTCGATCATCAGTTTGTGAATATCATAGGTGGTTGCTGCGGTACTACACCGGATCATATCAGGGAGTTTGCCAAACTTGCTGCTTCCACACCTGTCCGGAAACCCATAAAAGCAAATCTCGATACGCACCTGGCAGGACTGGAACCTCTTACCATTAGTAAAGATGTTAATTTCATTAATATCGGTGAACGAACTAACGTGGCAGGTTCCAAGAAATTTGCCCGATTAATCCGCGACGAAAAGTACGATGAAGCGTTGGCTGTTGCCCGCGATCAGGTAGAAGGCGGTGCCCAGGTGATTGATGTGAACATGGATGATGCCATGCTCGACGCTGAAAAGTGTATGGTGAAATTCCTTCATCTTGTTGCCTCTGAACCGGAAATTGCGCGTCTACCCATCATGATCGATTCATCCAAATGGACGGTTATCGAGGCCGGGTTGAAGTGTGTGCAGGGCAAAGCGATTGTGAACTCCATCAGCATGAAGGAAGGCGAAGAAGCCTTTAAGACATACGCCCGTAAAATCAGAGAATATGGTGCTGCTGTGGTAGTAATG
>DATBXH010000953.1:0-4961 GCA_036514375.1 Bacteroidales bacterium
TTAGAGCATGTTTTGAAATTTAGTTATTCATTATAAGGTTATTCTATTTATAATAATAGCACAATTGGCTAATAGTAGCATAGATTCGGCACATCTTGTGGAATGTTCATAATCTTTAGAAAGCCTTCGAAAGAAGTTAAACCATCCAAATGTTCGTTCACTGACCCAACGTTTGGCAATAGGGACAAATCCTTTTTCAGACGGTGGTCTTGATGATATTTCTACGGTTATTTCAAATTGTTGCTTTGCTTGCTCCTGGAAAGTGCCTCTATAACCAGCATCAACTAATAGTTTTTGGAGCCTGAGTAGCTTGCCATTTATTTTTTCTAATAAGCTGCAACCCATATCTGTGTCTGATAAATTTGCCGCATGTACGTTACTTGCCCAAACCAAACCACAGGTATCAACCATAACCTGACGTTTTCTTCCGTTGATTTTCTTATTTCCATCAATTCCTTTGTCTTCAAAGATCATCGGCGCAATTTTAACAGACTGGCTATCGATACACCCCAAACTTGGTGTGACCTCTCGGTCTGTTTGTTTCCTAATATGACTGTTCAATAGAAAATTAAGACTCTCAATCGTATTGTCGTGTGTCCATTTATAGAAATAGTAGTAGACGCTTTGCCATTTTGGATAACCCAATTGTGGCAAGTTTCGCCATTGACTACCTGTTCGGAGTATAAAAAAGATGGCATTGATCACATTTCGTAACGAATTCTTCCTTTTTCTTTGGATATTAAACAATGGTGATATAATTTCCCACTGGGAATCTGTAAGCTCATTAAATTGAGTAACCATAATTTTAGTTTGTCGTGATTCCAAAATTATGGACAGATTCCTTATTTCAAAATTTCAAAACATGCTCTTATAAAATATACCGTAAATCATTGACTGTAATCCTAACTTTTTATAATTTGCAAGGCGAAAAGTACCTGATTTACAACTATCATAAAAGAGGCTATATTGGACGCTAACTGTTATGATAAAGCGAATGAGAAAAATCCATACCAGGGATAAAACAAGTATGCATATAAATGGAATATATGCGCTATGTGTATATCCTTTTCAGAGAATTTTATATGATAAGCGTATATATAATTGTTTGGCTACCATTTAAGAAAAGGGTTCATCCATGACTTTGATATTAAACATGAAAAATGTAATCTTTGTCACTATTATTGGCTCGATGATTTGGTGCCATAATGTTAAGAAAGCTGATAATTTATATATTATTTCTAAACAACAACAAACTGCGCTAAGAAATCAGAATGATACGTTACGAATTACGAACAATAATAAAATATAAACAAATGAAACAGATTTTATTTTCTTTAGCAATAATTGTGATGTTTGGATGTGGAAATTCTAAAATTTCAAAAAATAAATCTAAATTTTCTATCCATGAGATTAAAAGCGAGATTACAAAAGAAGAGTCGTTTGATACAATTCTTAGATTAAAAGGAGGAAAAATAAGATTTCAATGTTATACCAAATGCGATGATCCTTATTCAGTTTCAGATACAATAAATGATTCTACAATAAATTTATATCAAAATCGATACTTTGATATTAAACTCCAAAATGATTCAACCAAAACAAAATTAAAGATTACGAAAGAACTAATTAAGGAAGTTTATGGTGATATGACTTTTAAAAAATCATTATTAGTATATCCGTCAATAGATTCATTAGACACAATAAAAAACATTATTAAATTTAAGGCTTTATTTATGTATCCAGGCGGTTTAGGAGGTACAGATTTTTTTGAAACAATAATATTTGATATTTCTTTAAACGGCAAGGTGAAATTTGATAAAATAATTCACTACGAACAACCTGAAATTGATTAATAAAAAAAAGCTCATAACACAGGTGGCTGTTGCACAACCTTCTTCGATAAAGAGTTTATTGAAAATTATGATAACATTGTATTAACCCTCGATAAAAAGATTAAAAATAAGGAGATTACATGGCTTGACGGAGAAATGCCGCCATATGCGAGTGCAGACCCCTGGTGTGATTGCCAGGATATTCCTTATGATAATCCCTGGGATCAAATAGAAATTAAATTTTTAAGTTTAGACAGGGAAAATGCAGTGTTGACATGGACATGGGGGCATTCCGACTGGAGTAAAGATTTTAGCTATAAAGTAAAAGTTAAAAAAATCCGATGGAACGTGGAGGGTTTCGTATTTGCAAGGGTTTGATATAAAATCATTATTAGAATAATGCTGTTAAGTGCAAATGGTAAAGAATCTATCATTTATGATTTCAAACTTCAAAAGGTTGATTATTTGGATGAGTCGGTATTGACATATTCTTTGGTCGAGAATGGAATTATAAAGAGAGAATATCTCACTTCTGTAATTTGGTATTTATGAAAGGATATAAAAAATAACCGCTTACAATATGCTTTATGTTTATTAAAGTTATAAATAGCTAACTTAAAAAATTACACAATGAAAATTAAACTATCACTTTTACTTCTATGGCTGCCTATAATTGCTAATGCTCAAAACCTGGTAAGGTGCAATGAATCGGCCTCATTCTTTGTGAATCTGAAAGCTGATTTTTATTGCTACATTAAATTGACGGGAAAAGTGTCAGAAACCGGAAACAGCAGAGTGATTGCTATTAACAATTGTGCGTTGCAAACATTGCTTGTGAATAAGCAGGATTACACGTCAAAAGGGAATGAAGATATTCCTGTTCTGACGAACTACATGATCAGCGAGACTCAGTATTTTACCAGCGTGTATAAAGAAAAGCTAAACTTAATGATGGTGCCGGTTGATGTGTCGAAGGATAAAAAAGCGGTGATCTGATACTTTGATATTCCTGAAAAGTTCCAAAAACAGGTACAACCCGGAGAAACGCCGGCGGTTGCACAGGTTTCCATTTCGGAAGTGATTGGCGATTTTGTCTTTTCCATCGGAACTACCCAATTTAAAGGACAATCGTTAGATGATTTGAAAAAGTTATTGACAGATTTGATGGTATCCGTAAAATATGGCACCGGACAATTTGATCAACATAGGATTTGTGATACGAATAAGTAAAAATAACTGTGCGTTATAAACAGGCAGTGGATTAACGTTGCTGAGATCCACACAATATAAAAAACGTCATATGAAAATTAATCTCATCGTTTTCGTTTTTACCATTTTCATAATTGGTTGTAAGGAAAACGCAAAGAAGAACATAATCAAAAGTCAATCCGATGACAAGAAGAGTACGAATCAGGAAACAACCGCCCCATTCCGGGATTCGACATCGGCTTTTTTGCATCTGGATTCGGACCAGGGTGGATTGATTACCGAAAATTACCGGAATGTGAGTTACAATTATATATCCTTTAATTACAAGGGAGAATTTAAGTCTGCCTATAAAAGGCAAATTGATAACATCGAGATGGTAAAGGGGAATGAGGGGCAAAAGTGCGAAATCTTGGTTGACCTCTTTGATCCTGAAACAGGAAAGAATCTTTTATCGCTTCAGGAAAATGCCGATGAAATAAAACTGGAATACGACTACTATGTTACATCTCATTCGGGATGTTGCGGCGCGGAAAACGAAGGCGAGATAAAAAATATCAATACAAAAGAGACGCTGCTTGAGTTTAATGAAGATTATTATGCAGCCACCATCCCGAACTCCAAAATTAAATTATTCTGGGGCTATAAACCGGTTAATCGTCAAATCGAGGATAGCAAATACGTTTTGAACAGCGGATTGGTAGTGGGTAAATTAACATACGCCGATCTCAAAGGGGAGATAAATGAAGTGATATTACACGCCGCCGATGAATATGCATACCAGGGAATATTACACTGGACGCCTGAAATGAGATTTAATTTATCCCCCAAGGACAAATTAAGGAAAAAGGAAGCGGAATTATGGAGTAACGATGGCGCTAAAGAGCTTAAGGATATCAATGGAGTTGAGTTTCAAATCATATTCATTCATGAACAAAGCGGACAGACCGATACGGTGAAATTGCCCATATTGAATGGATTTATTAAAGGGCTCAAGGGTAAGAAGATTGATGAGGTTGTAAAATTCAGGAACATGTAATAGAGAAATAGCATTTCAACTTAAAAGAATGAGCAATTTGCCTACAAATAGAACTTTATCGTAACGCTAACTGTTATGACGAAGCCACACACCCCACAGCTTAAGGTAAAAGCTATAACATCAGTCTTTATGGCACAATTTTCAAAGATGTTTTGTTTTCCATTTATATTTGGAATTCGTAGCTTCTTAATATATGGCCTTTCATTATATTTATATTTTTATACCCAATTTGTCAAAATAAATTTATTTGCAAACTATTAACCGGAATGATTATGAAAATCAAAGCATTACTTTTAGTATTTACAGGATTAATCCTAATGAGCATGGATCTTAGTGCACAAAAAAAATCGAATTTTTATATCTATCTCTGTTTTGGGCAGTCAAATATGGAAGGACAGGGAACCATTGAAACACAAGACCAAACGATAAATGACCGTTTCAAGGTTTTTCAGGCGCTTGATTGTCCCAACCTGGGAAGGACGAAAGGAAAATGGTATCCGGCAGTTCCGCCTACATGCCAATGTAACACAAAGCTTTCGCCTGCCGATTATTTTGGAAGAACCATGGTTGCCAATTTGCCGGATAGCATCACAGTAGGTGTTATTAACGTGGCTGTTGGAGGGTGCGACATCCGGCTGTTTGATAAAGATATCCACCAGGATTATGATTCTACTTATAAAGAAAGCTGGTTTACGACCAAAGTGGCAAATTATGAGTGGAATCCGTATAAGTATCTTATCGATCTCGCCAAACTGGCGCAAAAAGATGGTGTTATAAAAGGGATTCTTTTGCATCAGGGCGAAACCAATACCGGTCAGGCGCAGTGGCCATCATATGTTAAGAAAATTTACAATGACATGTTGACGGATCTTTCATTAAAAGCT